>JASLAV010000791.1 GCA_030146905.1 Lentzea sp.
TGGCGGCCGGGTGCGTCTCGTTCGCCGCGGCGCCGTCGCGGACCGGGGAGGGGATCGTCATCCGGCGGCTGCGGGGGATGCCGCTGATGACCGACGTCTTCGTGGCCACGCGGCGGGACTCGCCGGTGGCCGGGCGGGCGCGCGAGGTGTTCGCGTGCGCCGCCGACGCCTACCGGTCCGTGCTGGACCGCAACCCCGAGTACCGCAGGTGGTGGGACGCGCACCCCGAGGCCCACCCGGAGTTCAACTAGCGACCGGAGTTCGACTGGCGACCGGGGCTCGGCTTCGACTCCCCTCGATGCCGAGCCCCGATCGCCGTGGGTGCACCGGCTCCCCGCGGTGCACGGTGTTGGCCGCCCGTCAGACCGCGATCGGGCGGGACGGACGGCCGATCAGCTTCTCCAGGTCGGGGCGGACCTCGGCGAAGACGCCCTCGCGGATCGCCTTGAAGAAGTCGACGAAGAGCGCGGGCACGCCGGCGGCGATCAGGTCCTCGTCGCTGACGTCGCGGAACTTGTCGCCGGCCAGCTCCGGGAAGGACCACGTGGTCGAGCCGGTGAGCTCGTAGACCTGGTTCTCGTGGCCGTCGGTGGTCAGCGCGACCGCCGCCGCGAGGGCGAAGTCGTCGCGGGCGGCGCTCGCCACGCGGCCGTCCTTGGTGGAGACGGCGACGGTGTCGCCGGACAGGACGCCCACGTAGTTCTCGTGGTACATGCCGTTGCGCAGGAAGGTGAACGGGATGCCGGTCGCGCGGATGGCTTCCTCGGTGGCCTTGTGCACCACGGCCACGCCCACGGTCGAGGTGTCGGCGTCGGTGATGCTCGTGTAGAGGATGTGGCCCACGCCGTGCTCCACGGCCTTGGCGACGGCGTTCCGGTGCTGCTGGATGCGGGTCTGGGCGTCGGGTGCCTCGCCGGACACGATCAGCAGCTTGTCCGCGCCGCGGAAGTCGAGGGTCTCGGACTGCTCGAAGTCGCCCTGACGCACCTCCACGCCGTCGAGCGTGAACTTCCGCGGGTCGCGCACGGAGACGACGACCTGCTCGTTCGTGCGGTCGAGGACGTAGCGGACCACTGCGTTGCCGAGCTGGCCCGTGGCTCCGGTGATGAGGATCGTCATGGCGCTGACGTTATGGATAGCGCTAACCTTTGGTAAGTACCCACTTTGGAGTCGGGTACTTACTCGGAGGTGAGCATGCAGGTCACGATGTGTCCGGAGCGGGCGATCATGGAGCACATCACAAGCAAGTGGGGTGTGCTGGTCCTGCAGGTGCTGTCCGACGGCGGCTCGTGGCGGTTCAGCGAGCTGCGGCGGGAACTGGAGGACGTCGTCAGCGAGAAGATGCTCACCCAGACGTTGCGGACGCTGGAGCGCGACGGGTTCGTGCACCGCGACGTGAAGCCGGTCATCCCGCCGCACGTCGAGTACTCGCTGACGCCTCTCGGCAAGGGCGCGGCCCGCCACCTCGTGGCACTCGCGCACTGGATCGAGGCGAACCAGCCGGAGGTCAGCCAGGCGCAGCAGCGCTACGACAACGCCTGAGGCAGGCCGGAGTCCGGCAGGAACACATCGGATTTCTCACCCGGATGCGGAGTGAACGTTCTCACTGTTTTCGCGAGAGTCCGAAAGAGACATCGGATGGATCACGATCAGGGGGCGCGATCTGGGGTCTCGGACTGGCACAATGGACCAATGGCCCAACCGTTCACCGACGACAGCCATCCGGCGGAGCCCTATCCGGGTACTCGTCCAGACCACTGTTTCGTCCACGTGGACGAAACGGGCTGGCCAGTGCGCCCGGACCTCACGATGGAGTCGGGATGGCGGGTCGAGCCCGAGAACATCGATCTGGACCAATGGCTCGCAAACCACGGTGAACCCCCGCTGGCCGCACGAATGCCGGTGCTCGGGTACGGGTCGAACGCCAACCCCAGCAAGCTCACCTGGCTCCGCGAGGAGCTCGGTCTCGAAGGCCCCGCTGTCGTGCTCCGCGCACGGTGCGAGGGCCTTTCTGCTGTCTGGGCAGCGGGACTGCGCATGCGTGACGACCAGCGCCCGGCGACTCTCGCGGCAGCGCCCGGCGTCGTCGAGGAGCACTCCATCTGGTTCGCCACACCCGAACAGCTGCGGGTGCTGGACCGGTGCGAGGGCCGCGGACTGCGCTATCGCCTCGTACGCGTGCACACGGGCCGTGTGGTGCTCTACAACGGCGGTGTCATCGACAGCGTGCTGGCCTACACGGCGGGCTCCAAGAAGCGGATGCCCGTGCTCTTCAACGGTCGCATGGTCCGCTGTGCGGACATGTCGCAGCAAGCCGCGCGCGTGCTCGGCGAGAGGCCCGCGGAGACGGACGGGCTGGACGTGACCGAGGTCCACGGCGAGCCGTCGGCCGACGACTGGCCGGAGCTGCTGTTCGCCTACGGCACGCTGCAGCCGGGCGCAAGCGCTTGGCACCTGATGGAGCCGCACGTCGTCGAGGCGGAGGAGACCCACCTGCCCGGCACGCTGTTCGACACCGGCCTCGGCTACCCCGCGCTGCGTCCCGGCGCCGGCCTGGGAGTGCCCGGTTTCGTGCTGCGGCTGCGGTCGCCGGAAGACGCGCTGCCGTTGCTCGACGAGTACGAGGGCGACGACTACCGCCGTGTGCGCGTCGTGCTGCCCGACGGCCGGATCGCGTGGACCTACATCTGGACCGCGGCGGTGCAGGGCATGTCGGAACTTCCGGACGGATGGGACGTCCACCAGATCCGGTGAATTTCCGGCATGCTGTGTGGGTTTCTTGAAATTCGGGCACATCCTCGGTGGTAGGAGGTGCACCCAATGACTCGTCGCTTGATCGCATGTGGACTGCTGGTGCTCGCTTCCGTGACGGCCTGCGGGACGAGAACGCCGGAAAACGCGGCACAGACGTTGCCGACATCGGCGCCGACGCCGTCGTCGAGTTCCACCACGTCCGTCTCACCGGCGGCCGAGTCCGAGGCCGCCGCGGCCGGTGTGAAGCGCTGCGACTCGTCCTTGCTCAAGGGCGAGATCTACCCGACGGACGCGGGCGCGGGCAGCCGGTACGGCAAGTTCGTCGTGACGAACTCGGGATCGGTGCCGTGCACGCTGAACGGCTACAGCGGCTTCCAGCTGGAGAACGCCTCCGGCGCGGTGCCGACCAAGCTGGAGCGCAAGGCCGACCCCGGTCCGGTCGCGCTCACGCTCGCGCCGGGCGCCAAGGCCACCGCGAACCTGCACTGGGGCGTCGTCCCGTCGGGCAACGAGCCCGCGCAGGGCGCGTGCCAGCCGGAGCCGTCGAAGGCCGCCGCCATCCCGCCGAACGAGACGACACCGCTGAGCGTGCCGTGGACGCTCGGACCGGTGTGTTCGGGTGGCCGGATCGAGATCAGCGCGTTCTACGCTTCGTAGATGCAAGCACCCAGATGGCTCGCCGTGCTTCCGCACGGCGAGCGCATCGCCTTCTCGCTGCGCACGGCAGCCGTGCCCGTCGTGGTGAGCGAGAACATCGGGACGGCGGTCTCGGCCGCCGGGCTGCCGGTCGTCCTCATCGGACACTTCACCGGCGCGCCCGCCGCTGTCCGTTACGCCCAAAAGCATTCCGGGCTCGCGGCGCTCGTCCTCGTCTCGCCGGTGCTGGGGTTGTGGGACGGCGCGTCCGACAACCTGGCCGACCTGATGGACGAGGTCGGCTTCGGACCGGCGCTGGGTGATCTGCCCACGCTGTGGCTGCACGGCTCCGGCGACGAGATCGTGCCGATCTCGGACACGCGGGCGGGCACCGACAGGATCCGCGGTTCGGCGTTCGAGGAGCACATCGCCGACGGGCTGCTGAGCGACGGCGAGGCCGTCACTCGGGTGCTGGAGTTCACGCGCAGGGTCGTCTGACACCATTTCGGGTGTCATGGACGAACACGACCTCGTGCTGCTGATCACCGTGGTGGTCGAGGCGGCCGACGAGCAACAGGCGCGCGCCGCGTGCGACGCGCTCATCAGCCGTGCGGGTGCCCAGATCGTGGACGCCCGTGACTGCTCCGACGAGGAGCCCGGCTGCTGGGCGGTCATCATCACCCGGCCGAGCACGGAGAAGGCCACTCACAACGTCGCAGCGGCCCTCGCACGGGCCGTCAGGACCTTCGTGCGCGGACTGGGTGAGGGCTTCTCCACGCCGCGCGTGGCGTGCGAACCGCCCACCGCCTGGACCGTTCTGGACGAGCCGGAGCTCATCACCGGGCTCGTGCCGGGCGCCGAACGCGTCCTGGTCGAGGTGTGGGCGGGAGATGACCCTTTCGGTGCAGGCACTTTGCGTGACAACTCCCCCTCGAAGCCGTCTTGATTCACCCGCCCGGTCGGCAGTTCCGCACAACAGGCTGTAGGCGCTTTTGTGAGTGTCACTACACGCTCGGTCAAGGGGCCAGCGCCGCGCCTAACTGATCATTAAAGCAAGGCCCGTTCGAGTGGATTCAGGCATCTACCCGGTTAGCGCATCTTCGCTCTCAACTGTGAAAATCTGGGCACAATCTCTACAGAGGGTGGTTGTACGACCACTCTGTTCCGGGAGGGTTCGGGAGTCGACATGGCCAGCATCGAAGAGGTCCGTGCCGCAATTGCCCAGGCGATCGACAAGGCGAGCCAAAGCCAGTCGGCCCTCCAACAGGCGGCTGAGCTCGCCGAGGACGCGCAGCAACTG
>JASLAV010000804.1 GCA_030146905.1 Lentzea sp.
CCGAGATCGGGTACGCGAAGGCGTCGTTCGTGCAGATCGCGCAGCGTGCGGGCATCAGTCCCGGGCTGATCACGTACCACTTCGCCAAGCGCGGGGAGCTGATGAAGCAGGTCATGCTGACCGTGCACAACTCGATGGACGAGGCGCTGACAGCGCGCGGCGAGAACGCCGACGGCTACGTCTCCGCGCTGCGGTCGATCATCGAGGGCTTCGTCCACTACTGCGCGGAGCACCCGGCGGAGCTGATCGCGATCGGCCAGATCGCCGCCGCCGCACGTGACGCCGAAGCCGCCAGGACGTGGGCTGAGGAGCAGAACGCGCGCACGCTGACCGAGCTGGAGGACATGTTCCGCGAGGGCCAGCAGGCCGGTGAGCTGCGGGAGTTCTCGCCGCGAGTGATGGCGGTGTCGGTCATCGCCGCGATGGAGGCGACACCGGCCGAGCTGATGACCCGGCCGGACACCGACGTCTCCCGGTACGCGGAGGAGCTCGCGGACCTGTTCGAACTGGCGGTCAGGCGCGCCTAGAGGCCAGCGACGCGCTCAGTGCCGCGGCCGCGCCGAGCACGCCGCACGTGAGCGCGACCGGCATCGTCGGTTCGTGCTCCAGGAGCACGGACACCAGCAGCCACACGGCCAGGCCGAGCCCGAAGCCGAGCGGCACCGACGCGATCACCGCGGCCATCCCCGTCTGCCTGCGCCGCAACGCCCGCAGGTTCGACTCCAGGTAGGCGAGCGCGAAGAGCAGCAGCAACGCCGAGCCGGTGCCCATGAGGCTCAGCCACGGCGTCTGGTTCGAGACGAGCAGGAACTCGCGCCCGTCCACGGACGCCGTCACCGCGCCGCCGACGACCCACCGCGCGGCGCCTGGCAGCTCGAACCCGTCCGTCCCGCGCTGGACGTTCGCGAGCTCGATCCCCGCGAGCGTCACCACGAGCTGGTTGCCCTGCTCCCGCACGGGATCGGCCAGGTTCTGGCTGAGCTCGGTCAGTCCCCGGCCGGAGGTCAGGAACGGCACGACGACCATCGCCAGCAGGGCCACCGCCGCCACCAGCCACAGCAGCCACGGCGACGACGGCGGCTTGATCACCTGCGCGGCCGGCACCAGCGTGCTGCTGCCGCCCAGCCGCGCGGCGGGAACCGGGTCGACCAGGGTGGCGCGGATCGGTTGCTGGGTGAGGGAGACCGTGTCGCGTTCGACCGGCCGCAACGACCGGCGGGTGGACGACGACGAGACCTGCGGCGCGAGGTGCACCGGCACGTCCAGGCGCACCAGCCAGTCAGGGCCGAACAGGTGGCCCGCCGCGCCCGCGAGGTCGATCGCGAACGTCTCGGCGTTGCGGTACCGGGCCAGCGGGTCCCGCGCGATGCTGCGCATCACCACGCCGGCCAGGGGTTCCGGCACGTTCGGCAGGGGTCGCGGGTCCTGGTAGACCCGCTTCTGGATCATCGCGAGCGGCCCGCCACCGCGTTCGAACGGCAGGTCGCCGCACAGCAGCTCGTAGAGCACCGTGCCGGTGGCGTAGACGTCGGCCGCGGGCGACAACGCGTTGCCCATCGCCTGTTCCGGCGCGATGTACGCGGGCGTGCCGAGCACCGCGCCGCCGTGCGTCACGAGCGTCGCGCCCTCCGACACGACCTGGGAGATGCCGAAGTCCGCCACCTTCACCACGCCGGTCGAGGTGAAGAGCAGGTTCTTGGGCTTCACGTCGAGGTGCAGCACGCCGGCCTCGTGCGCCGCGTGCAGACCCGACAGGGCGGCCAGGACGATCCCGCACGACTGCTGCGCCGTGAGGCCGTCGCCCGCGAACCGCGACCAGACGGTGCCCCCGTCGAGGCGTTCCATCACCAGCAGGTGCTCGCCCTGCTGCCGCACGTAGTCGTAGACGGGAACGATGTGCGGGTGGTCGAGCCTGGCCAGCAACCGCGCCTCGTGCTCGAAGCGCTCGCTCATCCGCGGGTCCTCCGCCACCGCGTGCGGCAGCCGTTTGATCGCCACGGGCCTGCCGAGCTGCCGGTGCACGCCCCCGTAGACGACACCCATCCCGCCCTCGCCGATCTGCTCGCCGACGGCGTACTGCGGCAGGGCCGCCACCACACTGGACTGGGTCACCGGGCAATCCTCACGGTGTCCTCTTCGGACAGTTGCCGTCGTTCACCGGGATGCGGCGTCACATAACCGAGCAGCAACGCCGCCGCGGCCGCACCGACGATGAACGGGATCTCGGCCGTCGGCGACGGCGCCACCAGCCGCAGCACCGACAACGAGATCACCGCGACGAGCCCGGTCCCGATCCCCGCGGGCAGGAACCGCATCGCCCGCTGCCAGCGGTTCGGGGGAAGCCGCCGCCGGGACAGCGCGAGAAGCGCCCCCAGCCACGACAACGCCGTCAGCACCAGCACCCCGAGCCCGAACGCGCCGTACACGGACCACAAAGAGCCCTTGACGTCACCAGTCGTCTCGACGGACGCGATGGTCTCGCGCTGCACGTCGACGACCTCGACGGTGACCGGCAGCAGCCCGATGGCCTGCGCCCCGACGTCCGCGGGGTCGAGCGGGAACGACCGCGTCTCGGCGGACCGGGGCGGAACGTCGAACGGAACCGTTGTGTCGTAGGCGAAGAAGGTCAACGCCAGCGCGGTGCCACTGATCCGCACGGTCTTGACGCGCTGCACGGTGTCGGTGCCGTTGCGGACCGTGACGGACACCTTGGCGGTCCGCGACGGGTCGAGCACCAGGTTGCCTACTCCAACCGGTCTACCGTCCACATCGGCCTCGAGCAGCACAGACCCGCCCTGTGCGACCGCTGTGGAGGGCAGCAGCATAATTCCGCACCACAGCAGTAAACCTGCACCGGCCAAGCGACGTCTCACTAGCGCACCTTAGGTTCGATCCTGGGAGTTGGAATGCGGTCTTCAGTCTTACTCGTGGCTGTGACAGCCGGTGTTACGGTGCTGACGGCCACACCGGCGACCGCCCAGCAGCAGACGACGGTGACCGCGACCCCGGGCAGCGGCCCAGCCGGTTCCAGCACGACTTTCACCTGGTCGGGCTTCTACAGGTGCAAGGGCACGGTGCGCATCAACTGGGCCGGAAGCGTACTGGCCACGGCCCCCTGGTCGGCTAACGGTTCGGTCACCGCGACCATCCCAGCCGGGACAAAAGAAGGTTCCTACGTCTTCACCGCAACAGACGAATGCCAGCGCACAGCCCGCAACGTCTTCCGCGTAACCCCAAGGCCGCCGGCAACAACCACACCCCAGCCGCCAGCGACCAATCCCCCAGCGACGAACCCCCCGGCACCCACCCGCCCCACAACGACGCGCCCACCGGTCATCACAACCACGACTCCCCCGACGACCACCACGACACCGGACACGCCCTCGTCGTCCACGCAGCCACCGCCCACCTCAACCGATCCGTCCACCCCGGGGGCAGGCGTCCTGGTGCTGGACAAGGACAACATCCAACCGGGCGAGGACCTGACAGCGATGGGCACGGGCTGCCCCAAGGGCGCGAACGTGACGCTGCAGTCGCTGGGCCAAGACGTCGGCCAGACCACCGCCGACGACAACGGCAACTTCAGGTCACCGGTGCGCTTCGCGGACATCGAGCCAGGCAGGCACAGGGTGCGAGCCGACTGCGGCATCACGCTGGTGGGCAACATCGACGTGACGCTGTCGAGCTCCTCAGGCGGCACGACGAGCACGCTGGTGGTACTGCTGTTCTTCCTGCTGGTAGGAGCAGCAATGCTGCGCCGCCAGTTCTCAGGCCTGAAGCGCTAGCCAGCACCACCGCGAAGCCGAAGGCAAGCAGTAAGCAGCCTTCCGGAGCGCAGCTCCGCGACGCAACCAACAAAGCAACAGCAAGCCGCCCAAAGCAACCGGAACCCCCAACACAACCCCCACAACAAACCGTGAAAGGCCCCCTCTCCGCAGCAGAGGGGGCCTTTCACGTTGTTCAGATAAGACTACGGCTCTTCACGCTGCCGCCGAAGCTTGGCCAGAGCCTCTTCGAGGATCGCCTCACCATCGGCGTCAGACCGACGCTCCTTCACATAAGCAAGGTGCGTCTTGTACGGCTCGTTGCGCGGAGGCGCGGGTGGCGTCTGCTCGTCACGGCCTGCCGGCAGGCCGCAGCGCGGGCAGTCCCAGTTCTCCGGAACATCTGCTTCGACCGCGAAGGAAGGCCGGGACTCGTGACCGTTCGCGCACCAGTACGACACCCGACGGCGAGGCGCGGACTCGCCGCGCTCCGACTCACCCATCGGGCCTGCGCCGACGCGGGTACCGCGAATCGCGTTACCACCAGACATCGACCGTTACACCCCCACCAAGTGGTTACCCCAAGCCCCTGAGGGCTTCTGCCGCTGAACGGTTGATCAGGCTCCGGGGAGCTTGATCAGCAGTCCGATGCCCACGATCGCGATGACCCAGACCGCGCCGACGAAGAGCGTCAGGCGGTCGAGGTTCTTCTCGACAACGGAGGAACCGGACAGACTCGACTGCATGCCACCGCCGAACAGCGAGGAAAGGCCGCCACCACGGCCGCGGTGCAAGAGCACGAGCAGCACCAGCAGCACGCTGGAGACGATCAACAGGATCTGCAGGAACAGGATCATTTCTTCCTCGCTGTCAGGCAGCCGACGCCACAGAGTACCTGTTCGACTGCCGAACGTGTGCAACCAGTGGGGTTAGTGGTTTATCCAGATCAACTTA
>JASLAV010000899.1 GCA_030146905.1 Lentzea sp.
TCGCCGACGGCTGCGTGCTGCTCGGCCGTTCCGTGGACCGCGACGACCTGACCCAGCTCGTGGCGGAGGCCATCCCGTTCGTCTCGATCGGTCGTCGCGACGACGCGGGCGGCCCGGTGCCGCACGTCGGCGCCGACTACGCGGCGGCGGTGCGGGACCTGGTGGGCAGGGCGGTCGCCCTGGGCCACCGCCGGTTCGCCTACGCCGGTGCGGGAACGGGCGCGGAGTCCTCCGCCGACCGGTTGCGAGGGTTCGAGCAAGCCGTTGCCGCACATGGTGTCGAGGGCACGCACCTGCCGTTCGCCGAACTGGAGAAGGTGCTCACCTCCGGTGTCACGGCGGTGCTCGCCGAGGAGGTCTCCGACGGCGCGGCGCTCGTCCTCGCCGCCCGCGAGCGCGGCCTGTCGGTTCCCGGTGACCTCTCGGTGCTCATGCTCGGGGCTGCCACCCGGCCGGCACCGGAGGACGTGCCGCTCACCGGGTTCCGGATCCCGCGCCGCGAGATGGGCAGGCGGGCGGTGCAGGCGCTGACCGAGGTGCTGGAGAACGGGAGCACGCCGCAGGAGCTGCTCCCCTGCGAGTTCGTCGAGGGCTCGACCCTGGGCCGCGGCTGATGGAGGAACTGTTGCTGCACAACACTGACGTCGTCGTCGTGGGTGGCGGTCTCGGCGGGGTCGCCGCCGCACTCGCGCTGCTGCGAGCGGGCCGCCGGGTCGTGCTGACCGAGGAGTTCGCCTGGCTCGGCGGTCAGCTCACCAGCCAGGCCGTCCCGCCGGACGAGCACAGCTGGGTCGAGCGCTTCGGCGTCACCGCGAGCTACCGGGCGTTGCGCGACGGCATCCGCGACTACTACCGCCGCCACTACCCGCTCACCGCGCGGGCGCGGGCGTGGCGCGAGCTCAACCCCGGAGCCGGCAACGTGAGCAGGCTCTGCCACGAGCCCCGCGTCGCCGTGGCCGTGATCGACGAGATGCTGGCGCCCTACCGGGGCAGCGGCAGGCTCACCGTCCTGCAGCCCGCCAGGCCGATCTCCGCGCGCACCGACGGCGACCGGATCGTGTCGGTCACCGTCGAGCACAACGGCTCCGAGGTCGAGCTCTCCGCTCCCTACGTCCTGGACGCGACCGAGACCGGCGAGCTGCTGCCGTTGTCCGGCACCGAGTACGTCACGGGGTTCGAGTCCGCGCTGGACACCGGTGAGCCCAGCGCACCGGAGACGGCGCAGCCGGCCAACATGCAGGCGATGTCTGTCTGCTTCGCGATCGACCACGTCGACGGCGACCACACGATCGACAGGCCGGCGCGCTACGACTTCTGGCGGAACTACCAGCCGGACTACTGGGGCGACCGGATGCTGTCGTTCCGCTCCCCCGACCCGCGCACGCTGACCACCGCCGAGCGCACGTTCACCCCGAACCCGGACGACGACCCGCTGACCGTCGTCTCCGACCAGCGGGTCAGCGCCGGGGACAGCAACCTCTGGACGTTCCGCCGCATCGCCGCGAGGCGCAACTTCGTCGACGGCGCCTACGACAGCGACATCTGCCTGGTCAACTGGCCGATGATCGACTACTTCGAGTCGCCGGTCATCGACGTGCCGGACGCCGGCGTGCACGTCGCGGCGGCGCGGGAGCTGTCGCGGTCGGTGCTGTACTGGCTGCAGACCGAGGCACCGCGCGAGGACGGCGGCACGGGCTTCCCGGGGCTGCGCCTGCGCGGCGACGTCACCGGCAGCGCGGACGGCCTGGCCCAGGCGCCCTACATCCGCGAGTCGCGGCGGATCAGGGCCGAGTACACGATCGTCGAGCAGGACCTCTCGCTCGCCGTCCGCGGCGACAAGGGCGCCGTGCGGCACGCCGACGCGGTCGGTGTCGGCATGTACCGGATCGACCTGCACCCGTCGACCGGCGGCGACAACTACCTCGACGTCGCGAGCTGCCCGTTCGAGATCCCACTCGGCGCGCTCATCCCCCAGCGGGTGGAGAACCTCCTGCCCGCCGGCAAGAACATCGGCACCACCCACATCACCAACGGTTCCCACCGGCTGCACCCGGTCGAGTGGAACGTCGGCGAGGTCGCGGGTGCGCTCGCGGACTTCTGCCTGGCGCACCGAGTCACCCCTCGTGCGGTGCGCAACACCCCCGCCCTGCTCGCGGACTTCCAGCACCGGCTGGAACGCGACGGGGTCGAGCTCCGCTGGCCGGACGTGTCCGGTTACTGACTAGGAGACAACGATGTCCCGACTCACAGCGCTCGTCGTCGCCGCGCTGCTCGCTCTCACCGCGTGCGGTGGGTCCTCCGCGCAGTCCGGCCCCAAGTCGCTGCGCATGACCGTGTGGACCGCCAACGAGGCACATCTCCAGCTGCTGAACGAGATCGCCTCCGAGTACAAGGCGTCGCACCCGGACGTCACCGAGATCAAGTTCGACTCGATCCCCGCCGACGGCTACACCACCACGCTCACCACGCAGATCGCCGGCGGCAACGCGCCCGACCTGGCGTGGATCCTGGAGGAGTCGGCACCGGACTTCGTCTCCTCCGGCGCGCTGGCGCCGATCAAGGGCGAGGTCGAGGAGGCGGACGAGCTGGTGCCGTCGGCCACGAAGCTCTGGGAGAAGGACGGCGAGCTGTACGCCTACCCGTTCTCCACCTCGCCGTTCGGGCTGTTCGTCAACACCGACCTCGTCAAGGACCTCCCGTCGACGTGGGAGCAGGCGGTCGCGGCCTCGGCCGGCAAGAACCTGGTGCTGCCGGACTTCAAGTACCAGAACTGGGCCGTGCTGTCGGCGATCTGGCGCGGGTGGGGCGCGAACGCCTGGAGCGAGGACGGCAGGTCGTGCGGCTTCTCCGGCCAGGAGATGAAGGACGCGATGTCGTTCATCCACAAGGCGATCTTCACGGACAAGGCGATCCCCGGACCCGGCACGACCGTGGACTTCTTCGCGGGCAACGCCGCCATGGCGGTCAGCCAGATCTCGCGGGCCGGTGCGCTGAAGGACGCCAAGTTCGGCTGGACCCTCCTGCCGCTGCCCAAGGGCCCGAAGGGCGACTACGCGGTGATCGGGCAGGCGGGCGTCGGCGTGCTGAAGCGGTCGAAGAACGCCGAGGCCGCCGCGGACTTCCTCGGTTTCTTCACCAACGCCGCCAACTCCGCGAAGCTCGCGCGGTTCTTCCCGCCGGTCCGGCAGTCGCTGCTCAACGCCGACACGCTGGCCAAGAGCAACCCGCTGATCAAGCCGGAGGCGCTGCAGTCCGTCGTCATCGACGGCATCAGCAAGGGCGTGGTGAAGCCGAGCCACCAGGGCCAGGAGGAGCTGAACCAGACGATCCGCGCTGCGCTCGACCCGTTGTGGAAGCCCGACGCCGACGTGGACGCCGTGCTCGACGGGGTGTGCGCGAAGATCAAGCCACTGCTGGAGCGCCGGTGACGTTCTGGACCTACCGCAGGCGCGACAACCTGGTCGGCTACCTGTTCGTCGCGCCTGCGCTGCTCGGCAGCCTCGCGTTCGTGCTGGTCCCGCTGGCGCTCGTCGGCTGGTACAGCCTCAACGAGTGGAACGTCCTCGGCGGCACGTTCGAGTTCATCGGGACCGAGAACTACGAACGGCTCCTGTCCGACGAGAAGCTGCGCGACTCGCTCGTCGCCACCGCCTGGTTCGCCGGCGGGCTGGTCGTGCTGAACCTGTCGCTCGCTCTGCTGCTGGCGGTGCTGCTCAACCAGAAGCTGCGCGGCACCACCCTGTTCCGCACGCTGTTCTTCTCCCCCGTGCTGGTGTCGCTGGTGGCGTGGACGCTCGTCTGGCAGCTCATGCTCCAGCCGGAGGGCAGCGTGAACGGGCTGCTCGGGTTCTTCGGCGCCGACGGCCCGAACTGGCTGCGGGGCGACACCACCGCGATGGTCTCCGTGGTCGTCGTGCAGGTGGTCAAGAACGTCGGGCTGAACATGGTGCTGTTCCTCGCGGCGCTGCAGGGAGTCCCCGCACCGCTGTACGAGGCGGCGAAGATCGACGGAGCGGGGGCGTGGACGCGGTTCCTGCGCATCACGATCCCGTTGATCAGCCCGACGATCCTGCTGACGTCGATCATCACGATCGTCGGCTCGCTGCAGGTCTTCGCTCAGATCGCCGTGCTCACCCAGGGCGGTCCCGGCACGTCGACCACCGTGTTGATCTACTACCTGTACCAGCAGGCGTTCCAGTTCCACCACTTCGGCTACGGCGCGACGATCTCGGTGCTGCTGTTCGTCATCGTCGCCGCGCTGACGCTGCTGCAGTGGAGAATGCGCCGGAAGTGGGTGCTCCATGAGTCGTAAGGCCTCGAATCGGAACGTCTGGCTCTACGGCCTGCTGTGCGTGCTGTGCGTACCGTTCGTGTTCCCGACGTGGTGGATGGTCACCTCGTCGATGAAACCGATCAGCGAGATCTTCTCGGTGTCGCTGCTGCCCTCGGAGTGGACGTTCTCCACCTACGAGCAGGTGTTCAGGATGCAGCCGTTCGGGCAGCAGTACTGGAACAGCCTCTACATCGCGGTGGTCGTCACGGCCGGCACGATGGCGGTGGCGGCGATGGCGGGGTACGCCTTCGCGCGCATCCGGTTCCCCGGCCAGAACGTGCTGTTCGTGGTGGTGCTGACCGGCCTGCTCATCCCGAGCGAGGTGACGATCGTGCCGCTGTTCCAGCTGTTCCAGTCACTCGGGCTGACCAACACGCACTGGCCGCTGATCATCGTGCCGATCTTCGGCGCGCCGTGCGTGCTGGCGATCTTCATCATGCGGCAGTTCTTCATCGCGCTCCCCGCCGAGCTGGAGGAGGCGGCGCGGATGGACGGCCTCGGTCGTGCGGGCATCTTCTGGCAGGTGGCGCTGCCGCTGGCCCGGCCGGCTCTCGGCGCGGTCGCGATCTTCACGTTCCTGCACTCGTGGAACCTCTACCTCGAACCGATCGTCTACCTGTCCACGCCGGACATGTTCACGCTGCCGCAGGCGCTGACCCAGTTCGTCGACATCTACGGCGGTCCCATGTGGAACGTGCAGCTGGCTGCGGCCACGATGACGGCGGTGCCGATCCTGGTGGTGTTCGTGGTGGCGCAGCGCCAGTTCATCGAGGGCCTGGCGCACACGGGCGTGAAGGGCTGATCGATCCGGAGATCGCCGACGCCGACCTGGCGCGACCCGCCCGGGCCACGCGGATCGCATGGCCCGGGCGGACGCTCTACCTGTAGCGCGGGTGCGTGGTGTGCCATTCGAAACCGCCACCCATCCAGGCCTTGGTGCCCTTCAGGAACCGGTGCAGCTCCACCGACGGGATCGCCAGCAGCTCCCGGTGACCCGCCTCGAAGTCGCGCACCAGCTGGTTGTGCAGCTCCACGGTCCGCTCGGTGGCCTCGGCGATCGAGCACCCCCTGTCCGCCGCGATCTGCAGCACCATGTTGCAGACGGGCTTCTCGTCGGCGGCGTCCTTCTCCACCGACACCAGGTCGTTCACGATCACCGACGCCGTGCCCGCCGCCGTCAGCAGCTGCCGCACGCGCGGGTCGTAGTACAGCGGCGCGGGCAGCTCGTAGCCTCCGACGGCGTCGATGAGCGTCATCGACGTGTAGAAGGTGTCGTGCTGGCGCGTCGCGAGGTACTGCCACGCCGGCGGGTAGTCGCCGGTGTGCCGCCAGGCCGCGTAGGCGGTCCACGACACGAACATCGCGAACGTCGAGTAGCAGACCCGTTGCACGACGGCTGACGTGCTGCGCGACGCCAGGTGCGCGATGCCCGAGCGCAGGCCCACGAGCACCGGGTCGGCCGCGAGCGTGTCCTCCAGCTCCGCGGTGAACTCGGCGGCGGGCGCCACCGGGTCCATCGCCGCCATCGCGAGTGCGAGCCTCGGCGGCAGCTCCGCGGGGACCGCGCCCATCTCGGTGCTGTCGGCGTACAGGTCGTCGGCCGCCCACCACGCCGCGTTGAGCTTCGCGGCGATCAGCAGCTGCTCCACGTCGTCGGTGTCCACGTGCGTGAGCACCGCGAGGCGGCCGAACATGCCGCCCAGGAACCGCTCGGGCTCGGAGAACCCGCACTCCCCCGCCCACACCACCAGCCGCTCGTCCACGGCGGCCGCGAGCAGGGCGTCCTCGCGTTCGACGACCGGCACGTACAACGGCGACGCGGTGCCGTCGCCCCAGGGGCGTTCCGCGTAGCCCGGCTCCGGCGGGAGCACAACGGCCTCGGGCCGTCCGAACCGGGCAGCGGAGGTGCCCAGCCCGGACGGCCCGGTGAGGAGATCCCTCATGTCCGGCACGGTCTCCGTCAGATCCGGTCTGCGACGATCAGCAGGTAGTGGAAGGACCCTTCCCTGTAGGCGGTGAGGAACGGGTCCTCGACGCCGGTAGCGACCGACGACTGGGCGCGCAGCTCCCAGTACGGGATGGTGTCCGGCGTCAGGTCGACAACGCTGATCGGCACGAACCCGTTGTCCGCCAGCGCCCTGAAGTACTCGCTGCGCGCGTGGATGTTGCAGATGTAGTGCTGGTCGATCTGGCTGACCGCGCGCGAACGACCGCCCGTCAGGTCGTTGTAGCAACCGGTGATGCAGACGTACCGGCCGCCGGGCGCGATCAACCGGGCGAACTCGCCGTACAGCTGCTGGAGGTCCACGTACATCGTGGTCTCGTTGGTCCAGATGCCGTTGAACGACCCGGTCTCGAAGCCGGTGTCGAGCATGTTCTTGAAGTGGAACCGGACCTGGTCCGCGACACCGCGTTCCCTTGCCTGC
>JASLAV010000920.1 GCA_030146905.1 Lentzea sp.
CGGCGTTCGGCGTGGAACTGCACCCGGAACCGGTTTTCGTGGGCGTTCGGCTGTAGGTCTGTTCGAGTGACTCTATGTGACCACCCGCTACCAGGCGTGTTTCATTGAGGTAGAGGGAACGGAGGTCGCTGTGAGCTACCTCGACGAGAACGCGCGCGAGGTCATCAGGCCCGTCAAGCGCATGGTCGAAGACGAGTTCCTGACGAGGCCGGGCGTGATCGGCGTCGACATCGGCGAGAAGGTCACCGGTGGCCTTCCGACGGGCCGTGCGGCGATCGTGGTCTACGTGTGCGCCAAGGGACCCGACCACCCGCGGCAGATCCCGGTGGAGGTCGGCGGCGTGCCGACGGACGTGGTCGCCGAGTCGATCGTGCTGCACCGCGCCATGGTCACCCGCAACGCGGACGAGCAGACCGTTGTGGCGGAACGGCATCCGGTGCTGCGCGGTGGCATCAGCATCGGCCCGGCGCGGTCGTTCAGGGTCGTGCCGCCGGAGGTGCCGAAGGCGGGCGAGTACGTGATCGCCGGCACGCTCGGAGCGTTCGTCGTCACCCGCGACGAGCACAGGAAGGTGTTGGGGCTCACCACTTTCCACGTCGGGTGTGTCGACGACTCGTGGTCGGTGGGCGACGAGTTCGTGCATCCGTCCAGAGTGGACGGTGGTGTCGTCGGCGCCGACCTGGTCGCGGTGCTGGACAGGGCGGCGCTCGCGGGATCCGTCTCCGCGGCGGGACTGCGGATGGGCGCCAGGCCGTTGCGCGCGGAGGTGGTCGACATCGGCGCGATCACCGGCGCGGCCAGGGCGGAGGTCGGCTCGACGGTGCGCAAACGCGGCCGCACCACCGAACTGACGTACGGCGTGATCACCTCGACGGACGCGACCGTCCGGCTCGACTTCGGCGACGGCATCGGCGTCAGGACGTTGCGCGACCAGATCCGCGTGTACTCGTCGGAGCGCTTCGGCGACCACGGCGACAGCGGCGCGGTGCTCGTGGACGCGGACAACCGGGTCGTCGGCCTGTACGTGGCCGGATCCGGCTCGACGGGGTTCGCGAACCCCGTCGGACCGGTCCTGCGTCAGCTGGACGTGGACCTGCTCACTCCCGGTGTACCCGAGTCGCGGAGGCCTGGGCGCGGGGCTTGAGCACGATCTCGTCGAGGTTCACGTGCGACGGCCGGGTGACCGCGAACGCGATGACGTCCGCCACGTCGTCGGCGGTGAGCGGCGTGAGGCCCTGGTAGACCTCGGCCGCGCGCTCGGTGTCGCCGCCGAACCGGTTGGCGGAGAACTCGGTCTCGACCATGCCCGGCAGGACCTCGGTGACCCGCACCGGCTGGCCGAGCAGCTCGCCGCGCAACGTCCGGTGCAACGCCGACTGCGCGTGCTTGGCGCTCGTGTAGCCGGAGCCGTTGTCGTATGCGTCACGTGCCGCGACGGACGTCACGGACACGATGTGGCCGTCGCCGGACGCGATCAGCTTCGGGATGAACGCCTTGGTCACCAGCAGGGTGCCGAGGACGTTCGCCTCCCACATCCAGCGCCATTCCGCCGGATCGCCCTCGGCGACGGTCGAAAGGCCGCGAGCGCCACCCGCGTTGTTCACGAGGACGTTGGCGTGGGGTACCCGGTCGGCGAAGGCGGCGACGGAGGCCTCGTCCGTGACGTCCAGCTCGATGGCCGTTCCGTCGATCTCCTTCGAGATAACGTGGAGGAGGTCCAGACGGCGTGCGCCGAGCACGACGTGGAACCCTTCGGCGGCCAACCGCCGCGCGGTGGCCTCGCCGATGCCCGCGCTAGCTCCGGTCACTACTGCGACAGGTCGATTCACGACCCCGATCGTAGGCGGCCGAACGGCGTGTGACCGACGTCACTCGCACCACCGGGCCGTGCTGGACGTCCTGCTTTGTGGGAGGTCGAAACCGTGAAGAGAACACTTGTCGCGCTGGTCGCCGGGCTGACGCTGCTGACCGGCTGCTCGAGTGTCGAGGCGGGGTCACCCAAGGCGGACAGCTCGCTGCCGTCCGCGAAGGTCACCCTGTCGCCGGTCGACGGCACCAAGGACGTGCAGGTCACGACCCCGGTGCAGGTCACCGTGGTGGACGGCAAGATCGAGTCCGTCGCGGTGAAGTCGCCGGAGGGCAAAGAGGTCAAGGGCACGCTCACCGAGGACAAGTCGGGCTGGACGACCGCCGAGCCGCTGGGCTACGGCAAGACGTACGCCTACTCCGGCAAGGTCGTCGGCACCGATGGCAAGCCCGTCGACCTGAAGGGCTCGTTCACCACCGTCGCGCCCGGCTCGCAGACCCGCGCCACCCTGTGGCCGTCCGACAACCAGACCGTCGGCGTCGCGGCGCCGATCATGGTCAAGTTCGAGGCACCGGTGCAGGACAAGGCGACCGTCGAGAAGGCCCTGAAGGTCACCAACTCGGCGAACGTCACCGGCTCGTGGGCATGGCTCAGCGCCCAGGAGATCCACTACCGGCCGGAGAAGTACTGGCCGGCGAACACCACCGTCAAGGTCGAGGCGAAGCTCTACGGCGTCAACTACGGCGGCGGCGCGTTCGGCAAGGCCGACGTGACCAGCGACTTCACCATCGGCCGCAACCAGGTCGTGAAGATCGACAACCCGACGCACCGGCTCAAGGTGTTCCGCGACGGCCAGCAGACC
>JASLAV010000995.1 GCA_030146905.1 Lentzea sp.
GGGCAGGCCGGACGAGGACGGCAACGCCACCACCCAGACCGCCCTCGACACGGAGGGCCTGAAGCGCATCAGGACCATTCCGGCGGACGAGGCCGCCAAGCGCGCCCAGGAAGGACTCCGCGCGGCCGGCGTGCTGCCAGAGAACGCCACGCCCACCGCGCAGTACACGACGTTCGAGCTGTCGGGCCCCGACGGGCGCACCGCACTCACGGCCAACCTCGACACGAGCGTGTCGTACACGTTCCAGCTCGGCGGCATCCCGCTGGAGGGTGAGGGCGCGAACATCCGCGTCTCGTTCGACGCGCAGGGCGTGACGGCGGTCAGCCACGCCGCGAGCACCTACGGCCAGATCGGCACCGTCAAGGTCAACGACCTCGCCTACGGCACCAGGCTGTGCCAGAAGTACCTGGGTGCGAGTGTGAAGGCCGAGGCGAGCTACGTCTACGAGGCCGCACCGCTGGAAGCCAAGGCCGACGAGGTCGAGCCGTCGTTCCGCTGCACCGGCCGCACCGACGACGGTGGCGCCCCGCAGGGCATCACCCTGCCGGCCGCGGTCGGCGCAGAGCTCCCGCAGCCGGGTCCCGGCCAGGAACCGCGTCCCGAAGCGCGGTTCAAGGCCCAGGCCGCCGGCACGCAGGTCGGCAGCGAGGGCACCGGCGTGTGCTCCGGCCTGCCCAACACCGTGGCCAACATCGGCACCTTCAACACCGAGGCGGGCAACCACGGCGTCGCCAGCGACTTCAGCTGGGTCGACCACAACGCGTGGGAGAGCGACTTCAAGGACCCGGCGTTCGCCGGTGGCCAGGACACCGGCTGGGCCGACGACGTCGACCTCACCTACTGGCAGGGCCACGGCTCGGGCACCGGCTTCTACTTCACCGGGTGCTCCAACCACAACGACACCAAGCTCGCCAACACCGAGGCGCGCTGGGGCAACAACGACGTCGAGTGGATGAGCCTGTTCACCTGCCTCGTCCTCGAGGACAGCACCGGCGGCCAGAACTGGGCGCAGCGCTGGGGCCAGGCCTTCCGCGGCCTGCACCAGATCAACAGCTTCACCACGATCAGCTACAACTCGTCCAACCACGGCGGCAAGTTCGGCCACTACATGTGGCGCTCGCCGTTCCTGTGGTGGAACAACCCGATGAAGGTCCGCGACGCGTGGGCGCAGGCCAGCATCGACACACAGCCCCCTGCCGTGCGCTGGGCGACCATGGGCGTCTACCTGCCGGCGACCGGCGGGCTGGGCAACTACGACGACTACTTCTGGGGCAAGGGATCCGTCGGCTCCGACCACGCCTCGACCGGCTGGTTCTGGAGGATCACCGGCGCTTCGTGACGGCTCTGATCAGGGCACGGGGACCCGGCGGCCACTGGTCGCCGGGTTTCACCGTTTCGAGGGACGGCCGGACGGCATCCGCAGCACCGGCCGGAACGGCTCTCCCGCGTTGTAGAGCTCTTCCAGCTCGGTCACGTAGGCCAGCACGGCGGGGTTGACGATGTCCGCCAGCGACCTCACCCCCGACTGGGGTTCGTAAGACGCGAGGTAGGTTGCCGCCGCACGCGCACGCTCGAGCACGGACCTGTCGAAGTTGATCGTCCGCTGGACCCGGCGCCGGGATTGGGTGCTCTGCCCGGTAGGCTCATCGATGCCCGGAGCACCAGGGGAGGCTGTGATTCCGTCCACACTTCCGTCCGGCACGAGGTCAGGTTCGAGCATGTGCGAATCTCCTCGGAGTCGTGGCTCCGGACCGCACACCCGCCGGGGTCGCGAACCGGCCGATCAGCACGTTCACATGGGTGGACGCGTGCGCGTGTTCAGAGTGCGCGCACTGTGGGTGACCAGGGCGTTCGCAGTCGGGTGAACCTCATCGGCGACGGAGAGAATCTTGATCCGGGTGTTCCCCACTGACGTCTCCTCAGTGATGATGTGTCGGCCAGATTAGACGTAATTCCTCCCGCGGGGAACGGCCAGATGATCGACAGCCAGCAGCAACAGCCACACACGCCGTGACGAACTCGTGTTCTACTCGTAGCGCAAGCCCGAGCGCACTCTGGAGTACCTAAATGACCGCCATGGAACTGGTGACACTCGCTCAGCAGCAACCGACGGTGCCGGGCACAAGCAATGTCCGTGACTGGATCCTGGGCAACATCGTCCCGCTGCTCCTCCTGACCGTCGCGCTCCTGCTGCTGTGGCTGGGTGGAGGCAAGGGCGACAACGCGGGCGTCATGCGCCGCCTCGGTGGCGTGATCGTCGCACTGGCCATCATCGGCCTCGCCGTCACGACAGACGCGGGGGCGAACATCGGCAAGTGGCTCGCCGGCTTGTTCGTCGGAGGCTGATCCGTGCGGGTCCGCACTGACGACGAGGTCTACCGGGTCGACGCCGTCTGGCTCGGGCCGCCCAAAGCGACTTTTCCCTGGCGCGCGCGATACGTCGCGTGGGGCGTCGGGATCGTCGTCTTCCTGGTCGTGCTCACGGTCGAGCGCCAGATGGGCATCGGGTTCGGGTTCTTCTCGACCGCGTGGGCCCTCGTCGCGACGATCATCCTCACCCGTTTCATCACCCAGCGGATCAGCCACGAGAGGCCCCTCACGGCGGTCATGTCGATGTGGGTCCACGAGCTCACCGCACCGCGAGAGCGCACGGCAAGCACCGGCGGAGCGGCCAGCGCCGCCCGGATCCGGGTCAGTCCGCAGCGGCCTCGTCCCAAGTTGAGCAAGAAACAACGGGCGAGACAGCAGGCGCAGCCCCGCCGGACGTCAGCCAGCCGTAAGAAGGAGGTTCGCGGTGTTCGGACGCCGGCGAGACCGTGATCGTCGCTCCGCCCAGCACATCGCCCAGCACGCCGCCGCTGACCCGCGCGAGCGCGATCGGGCGGCGTACTCGAAACGCGGCCGCCGCCTGCCCGGCGAGCAGGCCGTGCCGAGCTACACGCCGTCGATCGCCGCCCGCAGCATCGACGGCCACCTGCTGCGCACCGGCCAGGAGGTCTACGCCTGGTACCGGCTCGCGCCGCAGCGCTGGTCGTTCCGCAGCGACTCGCAGCGCCAGGACCTGATCGCCGCGATCGCGGGCCAGTACGCCGAGCTGCAGGGCCGCTGGATGCACCTGCGGGTCACCACGCGGCCGTACCCGATCCGCATGTGGGCGGAAGCGCACGTCCACAACGCCGTCAAGCGCCTGCCGGACACCCCCGGCACGCTGTCGTTCGACGACTACATGGTCGGCGAGCAGCAGCAGCTCATGGGCCGCTCGATGGCGGAGAAAGAGGTCTACCTGGGCGT
>JASLAV010001029.1 GCA_030146905.1 Lentzea sp.
TCCCAAGAAGTCGCCGAATTCACGGCTCCTCAGCTGCTCACCACCCACATCGTCGGCTCGGTCGCCGAGGCGCTCGAAGCGGTTCAGGCCGCTGACGTGCTCGACCTCGGTGTTCGCGCCTACAACCGCCTCGTTCCCGACGCCGACGACGCCGAGTCGTTGGAAGAGGAATGGGTGGTCGAGGTCTACACCAGCGCACCCGCTGTCGACCCCGACTCCGACGAGGACTGAGCAGCCCCGGGTTCGGGGGCACGTCCGCAGGACTGCCCCCGAACCTGAAGAAACAACTGAAGATTTCAGACGGTGAGCACAACTTTTCCGCGCACGTGCCCACCTTCGAGCAGTTTGTGCGCTTTCACGGCTTCCGCCAACGGAAAAGTCTGCTGCACCTCCACGCGCAACGAACCCGCGGCCACCAGATCGACGAGCCACTGCGTCTGTTCCGCGTTCGGCCGTGCCCATGTGTTCACCACGCCGTGTTCCAGAGCGCGCGCACTTTCCACAATGGACGTCATCCGCTCCCGGTCGCGCACGAGCCGCAACGACTGCTCGAACGCGAGCCCGCCCGCGTTGTCGACCACGACGTCGACCTGGCCGTCACCGCCCACCAGCTCCGCGACGGAGTCGACCAGCGCGTCGCCGTAGGCCACCGGTTCCGCTCCCAGCGACCGCACGAACTCGTGGTTGCGCGGCGAGGCCGTGCCGATCACGCGTGACGCGCCCAGCTCGCGCGCGATCTGCACCTGGAGGTGCCCGACACCGCCGGCGGCGGCGTGCACCAGGACGACGTCGCCCTCACCCGCGTGCACGGCCTTCAACGACTGCAACGCCGTCAGTCCGGTCAGCGGCAACGCCGCCGCGGTCACGAAGTCCACGGTGGACGGTTTGCGCGCGACCATGCGGTCCGGCAGCGCGACCAGCTCGGCGTAGGTGCCGAACTGCACGTGGTCCTTGCGCGCGTAGGCGAGCACCTCGTCGCCCGGTTTCCATCCCTGCACGCCGACGCCGACCGCCCGCACCACACCGGAGACGTCCCACCCCGGGATCAACGGCGTGTGGTGCGGCATCAGGCCCCGCAGGTGTCCGGCCCTGACCTTGTAGTCCACCGGGTTCACCCCGGCCGCGCGCACCTCCACCATGACCTGGTCGGGACCGAGCAGCGGGTCGGGCAGCTCCTGCAACGACATGACCTCGGCATCGCCGAACTGGGTCAACGCGATCGCTTTCACGGTTCCTCACCGTAGAAGACACGCTCCGCCACCGCACGTGCACGACGAGTGGTCCTGCGGTACTCCTCCAGGAACTCACCCGGATCACCACCGGGCGCGTGCCCCATCACCGAGGCGACCGCGACGAGGTCGCGTCCCGACGTCGGCAGCTGGTCGGAGGCCTTGCCCCGCACGAGCGTCACGGCGTTGCGCGCCTGCGTCGCGAGGTTCCACGCGGCGGTCAACGCGGCGGCGTCGTCCGCGCTCAGCAGCCCTGCCTCGACGGCGGCCGCCATCGCGACCATTGTGGACGGTGTGCGCAGTCCGGGAACAGCGCCGGAGTGTTGCAGCTGCAACAACTGCACGGTCCACTCCACGTCCGCCAGCCCACCGCGGCCCAGCTTGGTGTGCGTGCTCGGGTCGGCGCCGCGCGGCAGCCGTTCCGCGTCGACGCGGGCCTTGATCCGCCTGATCTCCCGCACGGACGCCGCGTCCAACCCGTCCGCCGGGTACCGCAGCGGCTCGATCAACGCCTCGAACTCGGCGCCCAGCGCCTCGTCACCGGCGATGAACCGCGCCCGCAGCAGCGCCTGCTTCTCCCAGATCTCCGCCCACTGCCGGTAGTAGGCGCGGTAGGACTCCAGGGTCCGCACCAGCGGCCCCTGCCGGCCTTCCGGCCGCAGGTCCGCGTCGACCTGCAGCGGCGGGTCCTGCGACGGCGCGCCCAGCAGCCGCCGGATGTTCTCGACGACACCGCTCGCCCACTTCGCCGCTTCGGCGTCGGACACGCCCTCCAACGGCCGGCACACGAACAGCACGTCCGCGTCGGAGCTGTAACCGAGTTCGTGCCCGCCGAGCCGTCCCATGCCGATCACCGACAGCGCGGCGGCAGGTTCCCCGGCGGAGCGCACAGCCGCGTCGAGCGCGCTCTGCAGCACCGCGCTCCACACCTCGGACAGCGAGACGCACACCGTCTCCAGCGGCATGAACCCCAGCAGGTCCGCCGCCGCGATGCGCAGCAGCTCGTGGCGGCGCAACGACCTCGCGGCCGCGATCGCCCGCCCCGCCTCCCCGTAGCGGGAGACCGCGCTGCGCAACGGGTTCCCGATCGAGTGCGGATCACCGCCGACCAGCGCGTCGGTGTCGGCGAGCAGCCGCATCACCTCCGGTGCCCGCACCAGCAGGTCCGGCACCAAGCGAGAGGTGCCCAGCAGCACCGCGAGCCGCTCGACGACAGCGCCCTCGTCCCGCAGCAGCCTCAGGTACCAGGGTGTTTCCGCGAGCGCCTCGGACACCTTCCGGTACGCGAGCAGCCCGCCGTCCGGGTCCGGCGTGCCGGCGAACAGGTCCAGCAGCACCGGCAGCAGGGCCCCCTGGATGCGGGCACGCCGCGACACGCCGTGCGTCAACGCCTGGATGTGCCGCAGCGCCCCGTCCGGCGACGTGTAGCCCAGTGCGGCGAGCCTGGCGACGGCCTCCTTGGTGGTGAGCCGCAACGCCTCCGTCGGCACCCCCGCCACGGACTGCAGCAGCGGCCGGTAGAACAGCTTCTCGTGCAGCCTCCTGACCTGGTTGGCGTGCTTGCGGAACTCCGCGAGCAGCACCTGGCCCTCCGACTTCCGCCCGTCCGCCGCGAGACCGACCGACCGCGCCAGCCACCGCAACGCCGTGGCGTCGTCGTCGGCGGGGAAGAGGTGGGTGCGCAGCATGCGCTGCAGCTGCAGGCGGTGCTCCAACGTGCGCAGGAACCGGTACGAGCGCCCGAACTCCGCCGCGTCGTTGCGTCCGATGTAGCCGCCCTTGCCCAACGCGGTCAGCGCGGCCGTCGTCGCCTGGATCCGCAGGTCCTCGTCGGAACGGCCGTGCACGAGCTGCAGCAACTGCACGGCGAACTCGACGTCCCGCAGGCCGCCGCGGCCGAGCTTCAGCTCACGATCCGCGAGCCCTGACGGCACGTGGTCCTCGACGCGGCGGCGCATCGCCTGCACGTCCTCGACGAAGTTCTGGCGCTCGGCGGCCGTCCACACGTACGGCCGCACGACGTCGAGGTACGCCTGCCCGAGCTCGGCGTCACCGGCGACCGGCCGCGCCTTCAGCAACGCCTGGAACTCCCAGGTCCGCGCCCACTTCTTGTAGTAGGAGGCGTGCCCGTCGAGGGTGCGGACCAGCGCACCGGCCTTGCCCTCCGGCCGCAGCGCCGCGTCGACCTCGAAGCACGACTGGCCTGCGATCTGCATCATCGTGCTGGCCAGCCGGGTCGCCACGCCCAGGTCGCCCTCGGCGACGAACACGACGTCGACGTCGCTCACGTAGTTCAGCTCGTTGGCACCGCACTTGCCCATGGCGATCACCGCGAGCCGGCAGCTGTCGGTGCCGTTCACGCGTTCCGCGGCGAGCTTCAACGACGCCCGCAACGCGGACACGGCGAGATCGGACAGCTGCGCGGCCACCGTGTCGTACGGGACGAACGGCAGCTCGGGCTCGACGACGTGCGCCAGGTCGTTGGCCGCGAGGAGCAGCAGTTTCGCCCGGTACTCGGTGCGCAGCACGTCGCCGTCCGCGAGCTCCAGCGACACGTCGACGTCGTCGGTGAGCGAACGCCATCTGCCGGGGTTCGCGACGAGGAAGTCCGACAGCGCGGTGGACGAGCCGAGCACGGCGAGCAGACGGCCTCGCACGACCACGTCGTCGTGCAACGCGGCCGACAGGGCGTCCCAGTCGGCGGCGGAGTGCAGGCGCTCCAGCCCGCG
>JASLAV010001033.1 GCA_030146905.1 Lentzea sp.
GGACGTGCTCGTTGTCCTGGGGGAAGTCCTCCAGCTGCTGGACGCGACGGATCTCCAGCTTGCTCCCCGGGCCGGCCAGCGGTGCGCGCTTGGCCCATTCGACGGCCTCCTCCCTCGAGGCGACGTCGACGATCCAGAAGCCGTTGAACAGCTCCTTGGTCTCCCCGTACGGACCGTCGGTCACGACGGGCGTCTCGGACGAGTAGTCGACGACCACGGAATCGGTCTCATCCGCGAGGCCCTCGCCGGCGACGAGCACGCCCGCCTGGACCATGTCCTCGTTGAACGTACCCATGTCGTTCATGATCTTCTCGAAGTCCATGTTCTCGTAGACGGCCATCGTCTCGTCGGTCGAGCGCATGATCAGCATGTACTTCGGCATGGTTTCTTCTCCTGTGCGTCCGGGCCCCCTGGTGGGACCTTCTCACCCACAGGTCGAACGGGAAACCGCTCGATCGACACAACCCGGGAATTGCCCGGACGAACATATGACTGAGCATGCAACCGGGGTTCCGCGTGTCACACACGTACGGCTTGCCACGCGCGCGGAACGTGCGGAACCCTTGAGTCTCATGACGCTCGAATCGATTGAGCCGCAGGAGGCCGGTGCCGCAGCCCCCGCGGCAACCGGCAAGCCCTCGCGGCGCCGCCAGACGCCGAAGCCGACCAGCCCGGGTCCGGTGAAGGGACACACCTCGAGCGACGGTGCCTCCCCGCGAGTATGGGACGGCCGCAGCAAGTTCCCGCACATCGGCGAGTACGGCTTCCTCTCGGACTGCGAGACCAACGCGCTCATCGCGCCGTCGGGCAGCGTGGAGTGGATGTGCGTGCCCCGTCCCGACTCGCCCAGCATCTTCGCCAAGATCCTCGACCGGGGAGCCGGCTACTTCCGCGTGGGTCCGCACGGTGTGCGCGTCCCTGTCGCGCGCCGGTACCTGCCCGGCACACTCATCCTCGAGACCACGTGGCAGACCCCGACCGGCTGGCTCGTGGTCCGCGACGCCATGCTCATGGGCCCGTGGCACGACCTGGAGTCGCGGTCCGGCACGCACCGCCGCACCCCCACCGACGACGACGCCGAGCACATCCTGATGCGCACCATCAAGTGCGTGTCGGGCACGGTGGACCTCGAGGTCGTGTGCGAGCCGCGCCCCGACTACGCGCGGGACGACGTCGACTGGGAGTACGAGAACAGCGGGTATTCGTCCGTGGTGGCCCGCATCGGCGATTCCAACCCCGACCTGCACCTGCGCTCCAGCCTGCGGTTCGGCCTGGAGGGCAAGCGGGCCACCGCGCGCACCCGGATGACGGAGGGCGCGACGCACTTCGTCGCGATGTCGTGGGGCTCGCAGAGCGCGCCGACGACGTACGCCGGGGCCCTGGACGCCATGTGGCGCACCGAGCGGTTCTGGCGCGACTGGATCACGCAGGGCCAGTTCCCCGACCACCCGTGGCGCGCCTACCTCCAGCGCTCGGCGCTCACCCTGAAGGGGCTCACCTACTCCCCCACGGGCGCGCTGATCGCCGCCGCGACGACCTCCCTGCCCGAGACCCCCGGCGGGGAGCGCAACTGGGACTACCGGTACGCCTGGATCCGTGACTCGACGTTCGCGCTCTGGGGCCTGTACACGCTGGGCCTGGAACGCGAGGCGAACGACTTCTTCGCGTTCATCCAGGACGTCTGCCGCGACAACCGCCAGCTCCAGATCATGTACGGCGTGGGCGGCGAGGAGACCCTGGAGGAGTTCGAGCTGCCGCACCTGTCGGGCTACGAGGGCGCGCAGCCCGTCCGCATCGGCAACGCCGCGTACGACCAGCGGCAGCACGACGTGTGGGGCGCGGTGCTCGACTCCGTGTGGCTGCACGCCAAGTCGCGCGACCAGCTGCCCGAGTCCCTGTGGCCCATCCTCAAGCGGCAGGTGGAGGAGGCCGCGAAGCACTGGCACGAGCCCGACCGGGGCATCTGGGAGGTGCGCGGCGAACCGCAGCACTTCACCAGCTCCAAGCTCATGTGCTGGGTCGCGATGGACCGGGGCGCCAAGCTCGCCCGGCTGTACGACGAGCCCGACTACGCCCAGTCGTGGCAGAAGATCGCCGACGAGATCGCCGACGACATCTGCACCAAGGGCGTGGACGAGCGCGGCGTGTTCACGCAGCGCTACGGCGACCCGGCACTCGACGCGTCGCTGCTGCTCGTGCCGCTGCTGCGGTTCCTGCCGCCGGACGACCACCGGGTCAAGGCGACGGTGCTGGCGATCGCCGACGAGCTGACCGAGGACGGCCTCGTGCTGCGGTACCGCACGGACGAGACCGACGACGGGCTCGAGGGCGAGGAGGGCACCTTCACCATCTGCTCGTTCTGGCTCGTGTCCGCACTGGTCGAGATCGGCGAGGTGGAGCGGGCCAAGGCCCTGTGCGAGCGGCTGCTCGGTTACGCGTCGTCGCTCAACCTGTACGCCGAGGAGATCGAGCCCAGCAGTGGCAGGCACCTGGGGAACTTTCCGCAGGCCTTCACGCACCTGGCGCTGATCAATGCCGTGATGCACGTGATCAAGGCGGAGAACGGCGAGGCCGAGAAGGGCTACTTCGGAGTCACCCGCCCGGTCTGACCTCCGCCCCGGTGGTCGAGCTCGTCGAGATCCAGT
>JASLAV010001059.1 GCA_030146905.1 Lentzea sp.
CGTTCGCCTTCATCAGCGTCTTCACCGCCGTCGCGGTCGCGGGCGCGGGCTACGTGCGCGCCCGCGACGCCATCGTGCAACGCGCCCAGGACGCGCCGCCGCCGGACACCCGCAGCTGCATGCCGACGACCAGCCACACCCCGCCCACGTACGGCACGCGCTGCCAGCCGACGTAGCCGAGCGCCACGTGCCCGCGCAGCTCGGGGGTGATCACCGAGGGGTCCATCGAACCCGCGCGCAGCCCCTGCGACGTGGCGAGCGCAGAGCCCTCCGGCCCCGACACCCGGCCGGCGATGCGCTCCAGCGCGAGAGCGTCCGGCGGGCGCGCGGGCAGCGGGTAGAGCTGTTCGACGCGGTTCGTGGTCTCGACGACGGCCTTGTCCTGGGCGCGTTGCACGATGGCGTCGCGGGCGCGCACGTAGCCCGCGCCCGCGACCGCGACGGCGGTGAAGACGCTGATGAAGGCGAACGCGAGCAGCAGCCGCAGGCGCAGCGTCACAGCGGCCCGAACCGGTACCCGAAGCCGCGCACGGTCTGCACGTACGACGGCGTCGCCGGGTCGTCCTCGATCTTCGAGCGCAACCGCTGCACGCACGCGTCGACCAGCCGCGAGTCGCCGAGGTAGCCCTGGTCCCACACGGTCTCCAGCAGCTGCTGGCGCGACATCACCCGCCCCGGCGCCGCGGACAGCTCCAGCAGCAGCCGCAGCTCGGTCGGTGCCAGCGACACCGGCCGACCCAGCCGGGTGACCACCAGCCCGTCCCGGTCGATCGTCAGGTCGCCGTACCGCTCGGCCTGGCGGCCCGGCGGAACGGCAGCGGACACCCGCCGCAGCACCGCCCGGATCCGCGCCTCCAGCACACGGGCCTGCGCGGGCTTGGCCACGTAGTCGTCCGCGCCCGCCTCCAGGCCCGCGACCACGTCGATGTCGTCGTTGCGCGCGGTCAGCATGATGATCGGCAGGTCGCCGGCGGCACGGATGCGGCGGCACACCTCGAACCCGTCCACGCCGGGCAGCATCAGGTCCAGCACCACGACGTCGGGGTTGTTCCCGCTGGTCAGGAGGTCAAGACCCTCCTCGCCGGTGCGCACGGCCTCCACCGTGTGGCCCTGGTAGGTCAGGGCGAGCGACAGTCCCTCGCGGACCGCCTCGTCGTCCTCGATCAGCAGTACGCGCGGCATGACCTCCAGCCTTTCCGACGGGTCTCATGAGGACGTTCGTGCCGTGTCATCGTTGCGTAACGACCGTCCGTGCGCAGTTGGTGCAGAGCCATCACCGGGCGCGCACACGGGTTCGAAAACCTCTACGACATGCGAAAAGTGTTCCTGGCGACGGCGCTGACCGCCGTTGCCCTGATCAACACCGTGACCCCGGCGCTGGCGATCCGCGGCGGTGCCGAGGCCGGACGGCCCTACCCCTTCTCCGGCTCCCTGCAACGGCCCGACTCGCCTCGCGAGGACGGCCACACCTGCGGCGTCACGCTCGTCGCGCCGGGCTGGGCCGTCACCGCCGGCCACTGCACCAGGAACAACCCCAGTCTCGCGCAGGTCGGCAGGCCGAAGGACTGGTCGGTCCGGCTCGGTTCGCTCGACGCGGGCAGCGGCGGCGAGGTGATCGCGGTCGAGCGGTTCATCACCTACTCGCAGCACCCCGTCCAGGACGGTGACATCGGGCTGCTGAAGCTGAAGAGGCCCGCGAAGACGCGCCCCGTCGCACTGCCGTCGGCGCGGCCGGCAGAGGGCACGGCGGCGCGGATCCTCGGCTGGGGCATGACGTGCGGCGACCGCCTGCCCGAGTGCTACCCGCAGAAGCTGCGCGAGGCCGACACGGTGGTCCAGCCCGCGCAGGCCTGCGACGGCATCATCGCCGAGCGCGAGCTCTGCATCGGCGCGCTCGACGGCAGCGTCGCCGCGACGAACATGGACTCCGGTGGCCCCGCGCTGGTCCGCGACGGCGACCGCTGGGTGATGGCGGGTCTGGTGAGCGGCTCCGGCGCCGACGACCGGCCGGTCATGTACACCGACGTCCACCACTTCAGGAGCTGGATCGGTGACGTCGTCAGCGGCAGGATCAACCCACCGGACAGCCCGGTGCCGAACCTCGAAGGCGCCGCGTCCGTGGGCGGCTGCTCCGCGTCCGTCGTCAAGACCGGCCGCACCAGGCCCGGAGATCCCGCGCTCCTGCTCACGAACGGCCACTGCGTCCCGCAACGCCCCGCACCCGGCGAGACGATCCAGGACGTCCCGGTCGACCTGCCGGTGACGATCGGCGACCGCCAGGGCTACCTCCAGGCGAAGGCCAGGACGACCAGGCTGCTCCACGCGACCATGACCGGCTCCGACACCGCGCTCTTCCAGCTCGACCAGACCTACGCCCAGCTCCGCGCGAAGGGCGTCAAGGTCTTCACGCTCGCGGACCGGCCCGCCGTGCCGGGTGAGAAGGTCGACATCATCGCGTCGGGCAACGGCAAGCGCTTCAGCTGCACCATCGAGGCCGTCGTCCCGCACCTGCGCGAAGAGGGCTACACGCAGGACAACGCCTACCGGTACGACCTGGGGTGCCAGCCCTCGCACGGCGGTTCGGGCTCACCGATCGTGCTCGGGGACGGCGTCACGGTCGTCGGTGTGCACAGCACGGGCAACGACAACGGCGAGCAGTGCACGGCGAACAACCCGTGCGAGGTCGCGGCGGACGGCACGGTGACGGTGCGCCAGGGCGTCCGTTACGGCCAGCAGATCGGGCATCTGGTCAAGCCCGTCCGCTAGTCCAGGGCGGCGGTGTGGCGCAGCTGCTCGGGGGACGGGTCGGTGACCAGGACCCGCAGTGCCGCCGCGAACTGGTCGAAGCGCCGGTCGAACTCGGCCAGCTCGCGCGACGGCTCCGCGACCAGCGCCAGCCGTCCCGCCTTGGGGGCGGCGGTCGCCAGCGCGTCGCGCAGCGGCTGGGCCCTGCGCAGCGCCACGAGCAGCGTCCACAGCCGTTGCCCGACCAGCGCCACCTGCACTGGGTCGCCGGTGACCTGGAGGAAGTCGGAACGCACGGCCGTGGCGCGGCGGCGCTGCGCCGGGCACGTGAAGTCGTCCGACCGGACGACCTCCGCGTCCGGCGCCGACCGCGCGAGCGAAGCCTCCGACCGGAACCGCCGCACGGGGACGGTCCCTGCCGGGTTCCACATCCACCAGGTGGTCATCCGACCAGGTCGTCCGCGTCGACGATCTTGTAGGCGTACCCCTGTTCCGCCAGGAACCGCTGCCGGTGCGCTGCGTAGTCGGCGTCGAGCGTGTCGCGCGAGACGACCGAGTAGAAGTGCGCCTGCCTGCCGTCGCCCTTGGGCCGCAGGATCCGGCCGAGCCGCTGGGCCTCCTCCTGGCGCGAGCCGAACGTGCCGGACACCTGGATCGCGACGGACGCCTCCGGCAGGTCGATGGAGAAGTTAGCAACCTTCGACACCACCAGCGTCCTGAGCTCGCCCCTGCGGAACCTGTCGAACAGCTCCTCGCGCTCCTTGTTCTTCGTCGACCCCTTGATCACCGGTGCCCCCAG
>JASLAV010001068.1 GCA_030146905.1 Lentzea sp.
GTGATTCCCGACCACGTCAGCATCTGGGGCGAACTGTCGCACGTGGACCACACCGTGCGGCACGTCGACGTCCCGGTGCGCGGCCACACCGTGCGGACCAGGGTCCTGCAGGCCGGCGCCGGACCGGAGCTCGTGCTGCTGCACGGCACCGGCGGCCACCTGGAGGCCTACGCGCGCGACATCGCGGGACTGGCGGAGGACTTCCACGTCACCGCCTACGACATGATCGGCCACGGCTGGTCGGACCTGCCCGACCTGCCGTACACGATCGACGTGCTGTCCGAGCACCTCGTGGGCCTGCTGGACGTCCTGGGAGTCGAGCGCGCCCACCTGTCGGGCGAGTCGCTGGGCGGCTGGGTGGTCGCGTGGGTGGCCGCGCACTTCCCCGCCCGCGTCGACCGGCTCGTGCTGAACACACCGGGCAACATCGCGAACAAGCCCGAGGTCATGCGGCGCATGCGGGACAGCACGATGGCCGCCGTGCTCGACCCGAGCGAGGAGACCGTGCGCCGCCGGGTGGAGTTCCTGTTCCACCACAAGGAGATGGTCACCGACGAGCTGGTGAACCTGCGCCGCCAGGTGTACTCGCGGCCGGGGTTCGTGCAGGCGATCACCAACACGCTGGTGCTGCAGGACCCCGTGGTGCGCAAGGACTTCGCGTGGGACCCGGCGTGGGTCGGGAAGGTCGCGGCGCCGACGTTGCTGCTGTGGACGAGCCACGACCCGACGGGCGGGCTGGACGAGGCCGGGATGTTGCTGGACTGGTTGCCCGACGCGCGTCTGCACGTCATCGACGACGCCGGTCACTGGCCGCAGTGGGAGAAGGTCCCCGAGTTCCTCGACACGCACCGCACCTGGCTGCTGCACGGAAAGGACCCGTCCTGATGGCCGAGATCATCGGTTTCGCCGGCATGTCGCACAGCCCGTTCGCGACACTGCTGCCGCCCGACGGGGACGGTCCCGGCTCGGTGTTCCTGCGCGACGCCGACCGCGTGCGGCTGGCCGTGGACGAGCTCGCGCCGGACGCGATCGTCGTCATCGGGCCGGACCACTTCCACGCCAACTTCTACGACGTGATGCCGCCGTTCGTGCTCGGCGTCGAGGAGGCGGTGGGGTTCGGCGACTTCGGCAGCAGCTCGGGACCGCTGCCGGTGGCCGCGCCGCTGGCCTGGTCCGCGCACAGCGGACTGGCCGCCGCGGGGTTCGACGTGTCGCTGTCGTACTCGCTGACCGTCGACCACGGCATCGTGCAGAGCTACGAGATGATCACCGGCGGCACGTCCCTGCCGCTGGTGCCGTTGGTGGTCAACACGGCCGCGCCGCCGTTGCCCACGCTGGACCGCTGTGTCGAGCTGGGCCGCGCCCTCGGTTCCGCGCTGCGGTCGTCGGAGTTCCCCGGCCGTGTGCTCGTCGTCGCGAGCGGCGGGCTCTCGCACTGGCTGCCGTCCAACGACCCGCGCGATCCCTCGGTGGTGGGGGAGCGGCGCGAGTCGTTGATCAGGGGGCGGTCCTACGCGAAGGAGTTCGCCGCCGCGCGCGAGCCGCGGGTGCGGGCGATGGGCGGCAACCCCGACGCGAAGGTGAACGCGATGTGGGACCAGTGGTTCCTCGACAGGCTGGTGGCGGGCTCCGCCGGTGAGATCGCCGGGATCGGGCACGACGCGCTGGAGGCCCACGCCGGCAGCGGCGGGCACGAGATCCGCTGCTGGCTCATCGGGCAGGTCGCCGTCGGCCTGCCGCTGGTGTGGACGAGCTACGAGCCGGTGCCCGAGTGGATCACCGGCATGGGCATCGGGACCACCTTTCCGGTCTAGCGCGTGAGATCCAGCGCGATGTCGGTGAGCATGTCCTCCTGGCCGCCCACCAGGCGCCGGCGTCCGGCCTCCAGCAGGAGCGTCCTGACGTCGGCGCCCGTGCGTTCGGCGGCGGTCTCGGCGTGGCGCAGGAACGACCCGTACACGCCCGCGTAGCCGAGCGTCAGGCTGTCCCGGTCGACGCGGACAGGGCGTTCCATCAACGGGCGGACGAGGTCGTCCGCGGCGTCCTGGAGCGCGAACAGATCGGCGTTGTGCTGCCAGCCCTGGAGGTTCGCGACCGCGACGAACGGTTCGACCGGGCAGTTGCCCGCGCCGGCACCGAGGCCGGCGAGCGACGCGTCGACCCTCGTGGCGCCCCCGGTGACGGCCTCGATCGAGTTCGCGACCGACAGCGAGAGGTTCTCGTGGGCGTGGATGCCGATCTCCGTGCCCTCGTCGAGGACGTCCCGGTAGGCGCGGATCCGGTCGCGGACGTCGCGGGGGAGCAGGCGGCCGCCGGAGTCCGTGACGTAGACGCAGTGCGCGCCGTAGGACTCCATCAGTTTCGCCTGGCGCGCAAGCTCCTCCGGTTCGGCGAGGTGGCTCATCATCAGGAACCCGGACACGTCCATGCCCAGCTCGCGCGCCCCGTTGATGTGCTGGGCGGCGATGTCGGCCTCGGTGCAATGCGTGGCGATGCGGACCGACGTGACGCCAAGCCCGTGTGCGCGCTTGAGGTCTTGGAGCGTGCCGATGCCGGGCAGCAGCAGCGTGGTGAGCCTGGCGTTCGTCAACGCGTCCGCGGCCGCGGCGATCCAGTCCCAGTCGGTGTGGCTGCCGGGACCGTAGACGAGCGATCCGCCGCTGAGCCCGTCGCCGTGCGCGACCTCGACGGCGTCGACACCGGCCGCGTCGAGCGCCCTGGCGATCTCGGAGACCTTCCGCGGCGTGATGCGGTGCCGCAGGGCGTGCATGCCGTCCCTGAGGGTGACGTCCTGGAGGTAGATCTTCACGCCCGCACCGCCGCTTCCGCCATCGTCTCCGCGACCCGCAGCGCCGCGCTGGTCATGATGTCCAGGTTCCCCGCGAACGCCGGCAGGTAGTCGGCGGCGCCCTCGACCTCGAGCAGCACGGTGACCTGGTGCGTCACGGGATCCGCGGTGAGGGTGTCCGGCTGCGCGACCGGGTCGATCTGCACCTGCTGCTTGAGCCGGTAGCCGGGAACGTAGGCGGCGACCTCGGCGACCATCTGCTCCACGGACGCGCGGATCCGTTGCCGCGCCTCGGGATTCGACGCGTGGACGAGCGCGAGCACGGTGTCGCGCATGGTGATCGGCGGGTCGGCGGGGTTGAGCACGATGACGGCCTTGCCCCGTTTCGCACCGCCCACCGCCGCGATGGCGTGCGCCGTCGTCTCGGTGAACTCGTCGATGTTCGCGCGGGTGCCGGGCCCCGCGCTGCGCGACGCGATCGAGGCGACGATCTCCGCGTACGGCACCGGCGTGATCCTGTTGATCGCGGCGACGATCGGGATCGTGGCCTGACCGCCGCAGGTGACCATGTTGACGTTCCCGGCGCCGAGGTGCTCGTGCAGGTTCACCGTGGGCACCACCATCGGCCCGATCGCCGCCGGGGTCAGGTCGATGACGCGTTTGCCGTACTGGGAGAGGACGCCGGCGCTGGTCACGTGGGCGCTCGCGGAGGTGGCGTCGAAGACGATCTCGACGTCGTCGAAGCCGGGCATCTCGGTGAGGCCCTGGACTCCTCGCGCCGTGGTCGGAACACCGAGCTTCGCCGCCCTGGCGAGACCGTCCGACTCGGGGTCGATGCCCACCAGCGCCGCGACCTCCAGCGTCGTGGACCGCCTGAGCACCTTGATGACGAGGTCGGTGCCGATGTTGCCCGACCCGATGACAGCGACCTTCACGACGCCTCCGTCCCGAACGCCGCCCGCACCGTGCCCAGGCCGGTGATGGTGGCCTCGACCTCGTCACCCGCCCCGACCGGCACCACGGGACCGAGCGCGCCGCTGAGCACGACGTCGCCCGCCTTCAGCGGGTCACCGAGCCGTGCGGCGGTCGCGGCGAGCCACGCGAGGGCGATCAGCGGGTCGCCCATGCAGTCGGCGCCGGTACCCGCCGAGCGCTCCTCGCCGTTGAGGCTCATGACCATCGACACGTCCCGCGTCACCACGTCCCCGAGCTCGGTCCGCTCGGCGCCGAGCACGAACAGCCCCGCCGAGGCGTTGTCCGCGACCGTGTCGGCGAAGGTGATGTCCCACCCGGCGATCCGGCTGTCCACGACCTCCAGCGACGCCTGCGCGTACGCGACCGCCTCGCTGACCGTCCGCTCGTCGAACGGCCCGGTGGTGAGGTCGGAGCCCAGCACGAACGCCACCTCGGCCTCCACCCGCGGCTGTAACAGCCTGTACGTGGGCAGCACGGCGCCATCCTCGAACGCCATGTCGTCGAGCAGCACCCCGAAGTCCGGCTGGTCCACGCCGAGCTGCCGGCGCACCGCCGGCGAGGTGAGACCGATCTTGCGCCCGACGACGCGGGCCCCCGCGGCGACCCGCGCGCCGATGTTGCGGCGCTGGACCGCGTAGGCCTCGTCGTCGCCGACGAGATCCCGCACGGGCGCACAGGTGACCTTGTCGCGTGCCGCCGTGGCCAGGCGCTCCGCTGCCAGTTCGACTTCGTCCATGCCGCACATCGTGGCGGTGCGACCGGCCCGCAGGGCACTCATGAGTTCCGCTGACCGGAACCGAATGGCACCATCGGGTGATGACCGAGGTGCCGAACACCCTGCTGGGCAAGGTGATGCTGGTGCTGAACGCCTTCGGCGCCGACGACGACGAGCTCGGCTTCGCGGAGCTGGGCAGGCGCACGGCACTGCCGAAGGCGACGCTGCACCGCCTGCTGGGCGACCTGCTCGACGTCCGGCTGCTCGACCGCGGCACGCGCGGCTACCGCCTTGGCGGCCACCTGTTCCAGCTGGGCATGCGCGCCTCGGTCGAACGACGCCTGGTCGAGGTGTCCACGCCCTACCTGGAAGACCTCTACGAACGCACCCACGAAACGGTCCACCTGGGACTCCTGGAGGGCCACGAGGTCGTCTACGCCGCCAAGATCGGCGGCCACCGCCAGGCCTCCTCCCCGTCCCGCCTGGGCGGCCGCATGCCCCTGCACGCCACCGCGATCGGCAAGGCGCTGCTCGCCCACTCACCGCCGGCGGTGCGCACCGAGGTGCTCGCCTCGCCGCTGACCCGCCGGACACCGCGCACCGTCGTGACGCCCGGCATGCTCCGCCGCCAGCTGGCCACCATCAGGCAGACCGGCGTGGCCTACGAGTACGAGGAGTCCAGGGTGGGCCTCGCGTGCGTGGCGTCGCCGGTGCTCGGCCACGACGGCGCCGTTGTGGCCGCGGTCAGCGTCGCGGGCCCGACCACCCGGTTCGACCCCCGCGCCCACGCGGCGTCCGTGCACGCCGCGGCGACGGGCATCGCGCTCACCCTGATCCGTCGCGCGAACCTGACCGCCGCACCCTGATAACCGATATATCGGCGCAGCCGAGACGTCGATCCAAGGCGTCGGACAACTGGGCCCGACGACCGCTTCAACCCCGCTGATATACCGGTTGTGCAATAAACGTTTGCGGACGTCCGCAAACGTTTATTGCAACAGGGTGGGTAACTGCAGGTCAGAAGGCTTTCACGTCGAGGTACGCACCGAACGTGCCGAGCCAGTGGTCGGCCATGTAGCCGTGCCCGCCGAACACGTAGGCCCACCCGGCCTCGCGGTGCGCGGCGGAAGCCGTCCGCGCGAGCGAGGTGTACCGGTGCCCGTCCGGCAGCGCGTCCGCGATCGCCTCCCAGTTCCAGGCGCGCGACAACGCGAGCCCCGCCAGGTGTGAGCCGTACGGGTCGCCGGGGTCGTCGACGGGGAAGGGCTCGCGCAGCACGCGCCACCGTTCCGACTCGAGCTCCGGCAGGTAGGCGTCGAACCAGCCGGCGAACTCGGCGGGGTCCAGCGCGCGCCGCATCAGGTCGGCCGTCGTCAGCGCGGGGGAGAGGAAGTCGGCGGCGTCCGGCTCGAACCCGCCGTACGCGACCTCGTCCCGGTGCCACCGCAGCGCCGCCTCTGCGCACGCCGACATGATCTCGGTGTCGCCGGTCGCCTTGGCCGCATCGAACACCAGGCCCGTCGCGAACGCGGTGTTGCCGTGCGTGCCGGTCCTGATCGGCAGCCGTGCCGTCGAGATCCACTCCAGCCACCGGTTGCGCAGGACGTCCGCGATCGGCTCCACCGACCACGGCAGGCCGGAGGTGCGCAGCTCGGCGTCGAGCACGAGCAGCCACGCCCATCCGTAGGGCCGCTCCCAGTGCCGTCCCGCCGGCGAGGCGAAGAACTCGGCCTCGACGGCGCAGTTCTCCCGCGTGATCAGCTTGTCCAGCGCGTCACGGGCCGCGTCGGCTCCTCCGAGAGCGGGCCGCAGCCGCAGCAGCCGCACGGCGAGCCACGTCTGGTGCACGCACGAGTGCCAGTCGAACGACCCGGCGAACACGGGGTGCAGGACTCGCTGCGGCACGAGGCGGTGGTCGCCGTCGATCACGTGCGACCAGTGCACCGGGTGGTCCCGTTGGATGTTGTCGATCGCGATGTCCAGCAGCCGGTTCGCGTTGCTGTCATCCAATCGGGTGGCGTTCATGGCCCACATCATGCAGTGCGGCGTCTCGGCTGGGCAGTGGTCGACTGTTGACAAGTAACAGACCTCACGAGCCGGATCACCGGAAATCGCACCCCGAAAAGGGTGCTGAGCTGCTGACAGGCCCGGCCGGGTCTCTCAGTGTGGAACAACTAAGCTGAGCAGCGTGAACTGGACCGTGGACGTGCCCATCGACACGCTTCCCGAGCTTCCGCCGCTGCCTCCCGAGATGCGCAAGCGCCTGGACGACGCCCTGTCGCGCCCGGCAGCCCAGCAGCCGGAGTGGCCCGACGCCGAACAGGTGCGTCGTGTGCGGGCGGTGCTCGAGAGCGTGCCGCCGATCACCGTGCCCGCCGAGATCGACCGGCTGCACACCCAGCTGGCGCAGGTCGCGAACGGTGAGGCGTTTCTCCTGCAGGGTGGTGACTGCGCGGAGACGTTCGCGGACAACACCGAGCCGCACATCCGCGCGAACATCCGGACCCTGCTGCAGATGGCCGTGGTGCTGACCTACGGCGCGAGCCTGCCGGTGGTGAAGGTCGGCCGCATCGCCGGCCAGTACGCCAAGCCGCGTTCGTCGAACATCGACGCCCTCGGCCTGCCGTCCTACCGCGGCGACATCATCAACTCCCTGGTCGCGACGCCAGAGGCCCGCGTGCCGGACCCCGGCCGCATGATCCGCGCCTACGCGAACGCCGGCGCGGCCATGAACCTGCTGCGTGCGCTCACCGGCGCGGGTCTGGCCGACCTGCACCGCGTGCACGACTGGAACCGCGACTTCGTGCGCACCTCGCCCGCCGGCGAGCGCTACGAGGCGCTGGCCGGCGAGATCGACCGCGGCCTGAAGTTCATGTCGGCGTGCGGCGTCACCGACCAGTCGCTGCACGGCACGGAGATCTTCGCCTCGCACGAGGCGCTGCTCCTCGACTACGAGCGCGCGCTGCTGCGCCTGGACACGACGGGCGAGCAGCCCCGGCTGTACGACCTGTCGTCGCACTTCGTGTGGATCGGTGAGCGCACCCGTCAGCTCGACGGCGCGCACATCGCGTTCGCCGAGATGCTGTCGAACCCGATCGGTCTCAAGATCGGCCCGACGACGTCGCCGGAGATGGCCGTCGAGTACGTCGAACGCCTCGACCCGCGCAACGAGCCCGGCCGGCTCACGCTCATCTCGCGCATGGGCAACCAGAAGGTGCGCGACGTGCTCCCCGCGATCATCGAGAAGGTCGAGGCCAGCGGCCACAAGGTCATCTGGCAGTGCGACCCGATGCACGGCAACACGCACGAGTCGAGCACCGGCTACAAGACCCGGCACTTCGACCGGATCGTCGACGAGGTCCAGGGCTTCTTCGAGGTGCACCGCCGTCTCGGCACGCACCCCGGCGGCATCCACATCGAGCTCACGGGTGAGGACGTCACCGAGTGCCTCGGCGGCGCCCAGGAGATCTCCGACG
>JASLAV010001095.1 GCA_030146905.1 Lentzea sp.
TCAGACCGGCACGCACGTCCCGATGGCCTCGCCGACGGCGCCCTTCGCGCCCAGCACGCACGGCGACTCCGGCGTCAACGACTTGTCCGCGAACTGCTGCGCGCCCGCGATCGCGACGTTCAACATCCGCTTGGGGTTGCCGCTCTCCATCGCGGCCTTCACCGCCGCGTCGCGTGCTTCCTCTGTCGTGCAACTGATGTCCGTGCCGGCCTCCTCGACGCGCGGCAGCCACAGCGCCTTCGTCCCGGCGGGACAAGGTGTCACCTCCCACCGGGTCTCAGCGGAGGCGTGCGCCAGGGCGGGTGCGGACACGGCGAAACCGAGCGTGAGGGCCAGAGCCACGAGGAAACGTCCCATGCGTCCGAACGTAACCCGTCACGCAGCCACGAGCGGGGGAACCGGTTACCACTGCCGGTGACTACTTTCCGCCAACCTCATGCCAGGTAGAGCGCGCTCGGCAGAACGACCAAATTGGACTCGTCCCACCTCGCGGTGCGGCCGAAGCAGATCGCGGTGACCGCGGAGCCCTCCACGAAGACGGCCGCGGCGGAGTCGAGCACCTGCGCGCGCCGGACGCTGAAACGGACTCCGGGTGCCGACACGAGGATCTCGTCGTCCGCCGTGGTGATCCGGAACGTGGCCTTGATCTTCACGTAGCCCTGTACCGAGTGCCTGACGGCGTCGGAGGCGGTCAGGTCGAGCTGCGTCAGCTGATCAGTGGCTACCAGGTGCCGGAGCACCACGTCCAACGCGCGCGCCGCGTTCGTCTCCGCCTCGAACGTCTCCCGCACGGTCTCGCTGCCCGAACGGCGCCCGCTCGCCTCGACCAGCGGGTTGCTCACCCCCAGCGAACCCTCGCGTGACGTGCCCCGTTCCACCTCGCGGATGCGGGCCTCCGCCACGGCCTGCGGGGTCTGGCTGTACATGCTCATGATCGAGCTCTCGTCGAGCACCAGGAACGTGCGGATGCGTCCCTGCTCCAGGTCCGCGGGCTGCTCGTGGGTCGTGGCGGTGACGATCGCCAGTTTCGCCGCCTCGACCGCGGCCGAGCTCCTCGTTTCCGCACGTCGGGCGGTCCGCTGTGACGACCGGACGACGACAACGATGATCACGAGCACGATCAGCAGCAGGAAAATCAGAACCGACAAGGTCATGAGCAGCAACCCTCCGCGTGACCGGCCACGCGGAGCATCACCCAACCGACGGCCCGCATCACTCCGCTGAACGGGTCACAGCGTGGCCAGCACCTCGCCCAGGCGCTCGTAGCTGCGACCAGCGCCGTCCGCCATGCCGGTCGCCAGCACGATGTCGCGGACCTCCTGCGAGATCAGCTTCATGGTCGAGGTCATCGTCGTGCGGCCGTCGACCTCCTCGAACACGACCGTCGTGATGGCCGGCGGGTTGTCCTCGAAGTGCTCGGTGTTCACGATGCGCGCGTGGGGCGTGACCTCGGTGTACTCGCCGTGCATCTCGAACGCGCCCGAGCCGTCCGGCTGCGCCCAGCCGTAGCGCCACTTGCCGCCCACCCGCAGGTCGACCTCGCAGATCGGCATCTCCCAGCCGTCGGGGCCGAGCAGCCAGCGGCGGAGCATCGCCGGCTCGGTGAACGCCTTCCAGACCAGCGCCACCGGGGCGTCGAACGTGCGGGTCATCGCGATCTCGGTGTCGGACGGGAGCGTCACGACGGTGCCGAACTTGGTGGTGGTCATCAGTCCTTCTCCTTCATCTCGGTCAAGAGCGCGTCCAGGCGTGCGTAGCTCGCATCCCAGAAGCGGCGGTAGTTCTCAGCCCACACAGCGACCTCCTCCAGAGGTGTCGCATCGAGCTGGCAGGGGCGCCACTGGGCCTCCCTGCCGCGGGTGATCAGGCCTGCCTTCTCCAGCACGCGCAGGTGCTTGGAGATCGCCGGGCCGCTGATGTCGAACGGCTCGGAGAGCTCCTTCACCGTCGCCGGGCCCTCGGTGAGCCGCGCGAGGATCGCCCGGCGGGTCGGGTCCGCCAGCGCGGCGAAGGTGGCGCTCAGCTGGTCCATCTCTTACCTAACCGCTTGGTTATCTAACCTCTGGGTTAAGTAAGCCGCACGGCTGCCTCGCTGTCAAGGGCAACCGGGGAGGCCGTCTGTTCCGTCCTCGACGCATGAGCTGCCGAGTTCTCGTCGTCGCCGTCGTCGCCCTGCTGGTCACCGGGTGCGGAGGCGGATCCGCGGAAGGCGTGACGGGCAAGGTGTTCCACTCCACGTCCGTCACCGAGCAGGGCAGGCCGCGTGCCATGGTCGACGGGACGAGGGTGGAGCTGAGGTTCACCGACGACGGCCGGCTGCTCGCCCGCGCGGGGTGCAACCACATGCAGAGCCCGGTCTCGCTCGACGGCGGCGAGCTCGCGGTCTCCGAGCTCAGCATGACCGCGATGGGCTGCCCCGACGCCGACCTGCACACCCAGGACGAGTGGTTGTCCAGGTTCTTGAGCGCCACGCCGTCGTGGCGACTGGACGGCACGAACCTCGTGGTTGCCGGTGGCGACACGGAGATCGTGCTCGCGCAGGAGGTGCCCGCGACGCTCGAAGGTGGCAAGTGGACGGTCGACACGCTCGTCAGCGGTGACGCCGCCTCGTCGGTTCCCGGCGGAGTCGTTGCGACACTGGCGTTCCAGGCCGGTCAGGTCGAGGTGTCGGCCGGGTGCAACTCCGGCTCCGCGCGGTACCGCGCGGAAGGGGAGAGGCTCGTGTTCGAGCAGTTGGTCCTGACCGACATGGCGTGCGGCCAGGACGCGATGGCGGTCGAGAAGGCCGTGACCGACGTGCTCCAGGGGCAGTCGACGTACGAGGTGGACGGTCAGACGCTGGCGCTCACGAGCGCGTCGGGTGCGGGTGTCAGGCTCAGGAAGTAGGGGGTGCCCTGACCTGGGAACCTAATGACTTGCTGTGCGAATCCTGTCGAAATCATGAGGTCGTTCAAACCTGCACTAGCTTTGGTTCGGAGTTGAACGACCGACAGCGCAACAACAGGATCGGGGAGCAAGGAACATGGTCAAGGACGTAGCCGCACTCATCGGCCGGATCGCCCTCGGCGTCATCTTCATCGCGCACGGCTGGCAGAAGTTCACCCAGTTCGGCATGGCGGGCACGGCGGGGTCGTTCGACAAGATGGGTGTGCCGCTGCCGACGCTGTCCGCGTGGTTCACGGCGTCCGTCGAGCTGGTGGGCGGTGTCGCGCTGATCCTCGGCGTCGCGCTGCCTGTCGTCGGCGTGCTGCTCGCCTTCGCGATGGCCGGCGCCTGGATCATCGTCCACCTGCCGAACGGCCTGATCGGCGAGGGCGGTGCCGAACTGGTGATCGCACTCGGGGCCGGCGCGCTCGCGCTCGGCTTCAACGGTGGCGCCTACGCGCTGGACCGCGTGTTGTTCAAGAACAACAAGGTCCTCAACCCAGCTGCTGCGTGATCCTCTCGGCGTCCCGGCGCGCGGCCATCTTGCCCGCGTCGGGATTGCTGACCTGCACCAGCGAGCCACCGGCCGCGAGCACGGCGAGAAAGCCCTCCAGCACGGCGGAGGACGAGTCCCACTCCACAGTGGACAACACGCGCGGCTCGTCGCCCAGCTTCGCGCCGATCTCCCGCGCCTGCGCCACCAGGTCGTCCACAGTGGAGTCACCGAGAGCAGGCGCCGACCCGGGAACCGATTCCCACGGCATGAAGTCGTCGCCGTGCACCCGCACGTCGTCGGAGTAGTCGACCGGGGCACCGGACCCGAGTCCCATGGGGTGCAACGAAGCCACGGCCACGACGTCCGCGTCCGCCGTGCCACCCGGCGGCACGATCGCCACCTTCGCGGTCTCGCCCGCGCCGACCACGACGCGGGCGCCGCACCACCAGGCGCCCAGCAAGATGCCCACGGTCTGCCAGTGCGCGGGCAGCAGCACCGCCACCGTGTCGCCCGGCTCGACGTCGTGCTCGTCACGCAGCCAGTTCGCCGTCTTCGCCGCCCAGTTCTTCACCGTCGCGCGGGACAGCTCGATCCGCGTGCCCGCGGCGTCGTCGTAGTGCGTGATCAGCGGACGGCCTGAGTCGGCCTTCAGCAGGGGCGTGAAGAGGATCTCGGTCACGCTCACGCGGTACTCCTAGTCGACGCAGGGCACATCCTGTTGGGCTGCCGCGGCGGCGGGGAAGCCGTCCAGCGAGAGCAGCTTCCCAGGACCGAACCGCGGCGGCGACGTGGGGGTCGTCGAGGAGGGGAGCGGCTTCGGCGTCTCGCCGATCAGCTGCGCGACCCACGCCCTGACCGCCTCGCGGTCGACCGTGACCACGCTCTGGCCGCGCTCGTTGCGGGCGTCGATGCTCGTCACCGGGATCGTGGCGAACTCCACGTTGCCCGACGCGAGACCCTGCGCCTGCGCCGCCAGCGTCG
>JASLAV010001134.1 GCA_030146905.1 Lentzea sp.
CGATCTCCATAACCTGACCGGATGGACGTGGACACGAGGCTGCTGCGGTACTTCGCCGTCATCGCGGAAGAGGGCAACCTCACGCGCGCGGCACACCGGCTGTTCGTGTCGCAGCCGTCGCTGACCAAGCAGCTCAAGCACCTCGAGTCCCAGCTCGGCGTGCGGCTGTTCACCAGGTCCAGCACCGGCATGACGCTGACCGAGGCCGGCCACGCCCTCGCCGCGCGGGTGCCGCAGGTGCTCGACGGCTGGGACGCCGCCGTGGGCGAGACGCGGAGCGCGGCCAGGGTGCTCCGCGTCGGGTTCCTCGCCAGCGCCGCGAACGACGCCACGCGGCACATCGTCAGCGCGTTCGGCAAGGTCCGGCCGGGGTGGCGGGTCGACCTCAAGCAGGCGCCGTGGTCCGATCCGACCGCGGGTCTCGCCACCGCGGAGGTGCCCGTCGCGTTGCTGCGCCTGCCGTTCCTGGGTGAGGACTCGTTCAAGGTGCAGGCGCTGTTCAGCGAACACCGTTGCGTGGCACTGCCCTCAGCGCACCCGCTGGCCGGACGGACCGAGATCGCCTTCCCCGAGCTGTGGGGCGACCCCGTCATCGTCGCACCGGCGCTCAAGGGGAACTGGCGGGAACACTGGCTGGCACTGTCCGAAAGGGATGGTCGCGAGGTCCGCGTCGGCGCCGTCGTGGAGAAGCCCGACGACTTCCTGAGCGCGATCGCCGGCGGCCGCGGCATCGCGCTCGTACCGGCGTCCACGTCCCACTTCTTCGCGCGACCGGACGTGGTCTACGTGCCGGTGACGGGCGTGAGTCCCAGCGAGATCGCCGTCGCCTGGCAGCCGGACGCCGGAGAGGCCGTCGCGGACTTCGTGCGGTGCTGCCTCGACGTCACGCGGTCGCGGCGCACCGCGTGCGGCACTCGCTGGGGCTGAAGCCGTGCACGCGCTTGAACGCGGCGCTGAACCCGAAAGCGTCCGCGTACCCGACCTGCCGCGCCACGGAGGCGACCGTGGCCGACGACTCGGCCAGCAGGTCGGCCGCGAGAGCCATCCGCCACTCGGTCAGGTAGGTCAGCGGAGGCGTGCCGACCAGTCGGCAGAACCGGCTGGCGAGCGTCGTCCGCGCCACCCCGGCCTCCCGCGCCAGCAACGCGAGCGTCCACGCCCGCGCGGGGTCGTCGTGCATCGCCCGCAGGACCGGCCCGACCACCTCGTCACCCAGCGCGGCCAGCCACCCCTGGCGGTGCTCGCGGTCGAACCACTCCCGCAACGCGCACACCATCATCCAGTCCAGCAACCGGTCCGCCACGACGCTGGACTCGTCGCCGATGGACCCGTAGAACTCCGCACACCCACCGGTGCCCGGTGCCACCAGCGCGTCCGGCAAAACCCCTGCCAGCCGGCGCGCCACCGCCCCCATCACGTCGTAGGTCCCGCTGAGCACCGATGCGTTGCCCTCGACGGCGACGTCTCCCTGCACCACCAGGACGTCACCGGGCCCGGCGGTCTTGCCGCGCACCCCGATCTCGCCCTCCACCACCGCGTACAACGTCAGCCCTGACAGCGTCCGGGTCCCGGACATCTCGACCCGGCGCACACCGGCACCATCCGCACGCACGCCGCGCAGCAGTTCGTCGAAAGGCTCCATACCCCCAACATACTTCGGGGACGATCGGACAGCAGGGCTGAACGCTCACCCATGTCCCCGGCGACCCGCGTGCGGTGCAGTGGACCCATGACACAAGAGATCCTCGTTCTGGGCGCGACCGGCAAAACGGGCCGTCGAGTAGTCAGTGCTCTGGACAAGGCCGGTGCACGCGTCCGCGCCGTCTCCCGCTCGAGCGCCGTGCGCTTCGACTGGTCCGACAAGTCGACCTGGCAGCCGGCCCTGTCCGGCGTGAGCGCCGCGTACGTCATCGCGCCTCACGACCCTGAATCCGCCGCCCCGTTCGCAGAACAGGCGCGAGAATCAGGCGTGCAGCACCTCGTGCTGCTCTCAGGCAGGGCTCTCGACGAGATCCCGGGCGACGTCTTCACGAGCATGCACGCCGCCGAAGCCGTGGTCCGGGCCTCCGGCGTGCCCTGGACCATCCTGCGCGCCAACAACTTCGCCCAGAACTTCTCGGAAGAGCTCTGGCAGCCCGAGGTGAGGGCGGGCCGCCTCACGCTGCCCGTGGACGACACCCCGGAACCGTTCGTGGACGTGCGGGACATCGCCGACGTGGCCGCCCTGGTCCTGACAGGCGGCGGCCACCACGGCCAGACCTACAACCTCACCGGCCCGGCCACCATCACGTTCGACACGGCGCTGGAGAAGATCTCCGCAGCCCTGGGCCGCAAGGTGGAGCTGGTCCGCCTCACCCCGGACGAGTACCGCGAAAGCCTGCTGTCCCAAGGCTTTTCGGAGGCCGACGCCGCCGAGCTGAACGGCATGTACGACGCCATGCGCAAGGGCCTGCTGGCCACCCCGACCGATGACGTGAGCCGCCTGCTGGGCCGCCCGGCAACCGACTTCGACACCTACGTGGCAGGAGCCCTGGACGCCTGGCGCTAGCGCCGAGGCAGCAACAGGTGCACGGCGAACCCGCACGCCGTGGCCATGACGGCCTGGTAGACGACCGAGAGCTGGTACTGCGACCCCACCAGGAACGCCGCGTCCAGCCCGGTCGTCCACCAGCCGGCCAGTTCGCCGAGCCCCACCACGTGCCACCCGAAGAACCCGGCACACCAAGCACCGACGACCCAGGCGGCCTGCCCGCCCCGCCTGGTGAACAGCCAGGTCGACACGGCGGCCACCGCGTTGAAGGCGAGGGCGATGCCGGTCAGCGTCGCGTCGGCGCTCCACAGGAGGGTGGCCAGCGTCTGCACCACCAGCACGACGACCACGACGATGGTGCCCAACCGAGTCTTGTCCACGCGGCACCCTAACCCGGCCGATTCGGACGCCGGCTGCCTCAGCAGGCCGCTCAGCCGCAGGTACGGGTGCTGTGGCAGGACGACGCTCCGACGAGGTCGAGAGCTACGACCCAGGCGTACGTGATGCGCCTGCACAAGGTGCTCGGCGCCTCACTCGGAGGGCTTGGGGTAGTGAGGATGATCGGCGTAAGGCGAGGCGAGGTCGAGCAGGTCGTCGCACGGCCAGAGGTCTCCGTCGTACTGGCAATCATCGCGGTTGTCCCACGGTAGTTCCGGGTCGCCAATGGCTGGACTGAGAGCATGGCGGGCGAGCATGCGCCGCTTGGCCTCAACCTCCCGGAGGACGCGAGCCGGGTCGTGCAGTGCCACGTGCAGGGCGATGACGGGATGGAATTCGGCGAACTTTCCCAGAGGGAAGTCGATGGTGTTCCCCTCAGCGGCCCACTCCCCGCATCCGTCGCCGGCGCAGCGTCGGGCCAGGTCGGCTTCCTCGTCTAGTCGC
>JASLAV010001152.1 GCA_030146905.1 Lentzea sp.
TGGCACCCAATGCCGCCGACGTGACCGACAGTGCGGCCACCGTCGCCCACAACCACTGCTGTCCGATGAACATCCGCCAGCCCAGCCGCAGCTCCCAGTACAGGGAGATCGCCTCGGCACGAGGCCGTGAGGGCAGCCGCAGCAGCGCGAGGAGCACGGCGCTGGCCGCGAAGGTCACCGCGTTCAGCAGCAACGTCGACGGCGCTCCGAACCACGCGACCACGACGCCGCCCAGCGCGGTGCCGGCCAGGTCCGCGCTCCGCACCGCGGTCAGCACCAGGCTGTTCGTCCGCTGCACCCGGTCAGCGGGGCCACCTCGGGGATCAGCCCGCTGGTGGCGGGCCCCGACACCGACGACGCCGTTCCCGCCGCGGCGGCGGCCACGGCCAGGACGGGGATCGGGGCGTGCCACCACACCCCGGCGGCCAGCCCGGAGTAGGCGAGAGCGGACAGCACGTCGGACAGCACGAGCAACCGGAACCGGCTGACCCTGTCGGCGAGCACCCCGCCGAACACCACGAGCAGGACCTGGGGCGCCACCAGGCACACCAGCACGAGGGACAGCCCTTGTGCGGTGGCTCCCGGCAGCGCCAGCACCCCGAACGTCAGCGCGATGCGGCCCACCCCGTTGCCCGCGGCCGAGATGCCGGTTGCCGCCGTCAGCAGGGCGACCCGCCTGCCGGTCTGCGCCGGAGTGCTCATCCCAGCACCAGCGCGGCGTTCCACGGCAGGGACGCCGTCGGCGGTGCCGGTGTCAGGTGGTCGTGCAGCGCCAGCAAGGTCCCGGCCGTTCCGTCGAGGAGACCGGGGCGGTTCGGCGGCACCGTGATCACGGTGTGCCGGTCGCGTTGTGCCAGCAGGTGGTCGCACAGATCCGGCAGCACGTCCGCGTCCCTGCCGAGGACGAGCGCGGTGGCGTGCAGGACGCCCGCGGAACCGTGGCACAGGGAAGCGTCCCGGATCCCCCACGTCTCCCGCGGCCGGCGGAACGCCGCACGCAACGTCGTCTTCGCCTCTTCCGCCCAGGAGAGCTCGCCCGACGCCGCCGCGGCCAGCTGCACGGCACGCGCCACACCCGGTGCGCCGTAACACCAAGCGACCCGGCTCGGTGGCAGCAGGTCCACGGCGCACGTCACCTCGTGTTCCAGGGGCACCAGCGCGGGCCAGTACGGGCCGTGCTCGTCCGTGCCCCGGCGGGACAGCAGCCAGGTGGTGATCCGGCGCATCGCCTCCTCCTGGCCTTCGACGACCACCCCTTGCCCGTGGCACAACGCCAGCAGGGCCAGCGGGCCGGAGATGCCGTGCGCCATCCCCAGGTTGAAGTGGCCGTCCGGGTGTTCCACCGGCTCGGCCAGGAGCGACGGGTCCGACGTCCACCACCCCGGCACCCAGTGGCCGTGCACGCGCACAGGAGCGGTCATCCGCACCAGGTACGCCAGCAACCGCTCCAGCACGGGGCGAGCGCCCGCACCGCACGCGAGCAGGTACCTGCCCACCCCGGTCAAGCCGGAGGTGACGTCGTAGCCGGCCATCCTGGCGCCGGGCACGCGGGCGAGCAGACGCGCCTCCTCGGCGATGAGCGCGTTCTCCGCCAGCCGCAGCACGTGCGGGTCGATCCTGGCGAGCGTGCTCCGGTAGTCGCCCTCGGCCCTGGCGACGCTGCGCGCGGCGAACCCCAGCGACGGCAACCCGTCGAACAGGCCCTCCACGCCGGGTCTCCGCGTTCTCGCGGCGGCGGCCAGGTGCTCGTGGGCGATTCCCCGCAGCTCCGGCGAGGAGTCGCTGAGCCGGGCGAACAACACGGCCAGCCCGCAATGGCCGTCGGCGAGGGACATCGGGTGGTACGGCCAGTCCCCGTTGCCCAGGTCCACCTGGTCAGGCCTGCTGAGCCGGTCGACGGAGTCCTCCAGCCACGCCCGCACGTTCATCGTGCGTGTCTCATGCGGTCGACGTGGGCCTTCACCGCGCCCCGCGCCATGGCGTACACCTCGGCCTCCGCCCGGAAATCCGCCCCCAGCCGGCGGTTGCAGTGCATGTGCAGAAGAGCACGCAGGATCCCGCCGGGTGACGCCCAGGCCGCGGCCAGCGCGCGGGCCTTCTCTCCGTACTCGGTCAGCAGCTCCGCCCATTCCTGTTCCGCCGCAACGGGTTCCAGGGTGATCGCAGCCAGCGCGTCACCGCGCCGCTTGCTGAACGCCCGGTGCGTGGACTCCTCCTTGGGGATCTCCGCCAGCAACCACGACGGCCACTCACCACGTCGCTGCGCACCGTGGAAGCAGCTGACCAGAGCGGTCACGTCCGCGGCGACCGCGATGGTGTCCTGGGCGGCGCTCATCCCGCGCAGCGCCAGCCGGCTGTCGGCGGCGAAGAACCGCTCCGCCAGGTCGATCAGCTGCTCGCCGCCGTAACGCTCCACCTCCGGCCGGTAGGTGTGCACCGAGAAGCCGCCGGCGAGTCCGGCGTCCACGAGGGACGCGACCCGGTCGCGCAGCCGCGGGAGCACATCGCCGTGCAGGCGCAGGCGGATGTGCGGTGGCTGGCCGTCGGCCCGGTAGCGCAGGAAGAACCACCGGTCCACTTCGGACTCCAGCGTGGCCAGCCACGGGTCCAGGTGCGCGAGCAGCACCTCGCGCTGCCGGTGCGGTGAGCAGTGGATGTGCGCGGACACCCATTCGCCGCCTGGGAGGTGCGCCGCCGAGCTCGTGCGGATCGGCGCGGGTGGCCTCACCGCACGGGGTTCGGGATCGACCGCGATCATCGGAACGACCAGCTCGACCTCGTGGGCGCCGTCCGGCCCGTGCAGCCAGCCCTGGTCCAGCTCCGGCGCGCGGTCCTCGTACAGCACCGCGGTGCCCGTCTTCCGCAGGTCGTCGCGCAGCAGCGCGCGGTGCTCGCGCGTCCTCAGGTCCAGGCACAGCTGCTGGTCCAGGTGCGTCAGGCGCACCCGGTCGGGCACCCGCCACCTCTCCCGCCAGGCGGCCAGCGCCTCGTCCGTTCCCGCCTCGGCCTCGGTGATCTGCCAGCGCGCGGGTGCGAGCACCGTGCGGCCGTACCGGATCGCGGGCAGGAACGGGGAGTCCCGCAAAGCGGCCCAGTCCCAGGGCTTCATGGTCCGCACGCCCATGAGGGACACGTCCCACAGGAACCGCACGACCTCGGGTGCCGCCGCGCTGATGTCGAGCACGTGCAGGACGCGCGGTGCGATCTCGCGGCCCAGCGACACCGAGTACAGCCGCAGCAGGCGTTCGTCGGCGG
>JASLAV010001161.1 GCA_030146905.1 Lentzea sp.
GTTCCAGTAGGGCTCGCACACCCGGTTGGCGCCGATGATCAACGCCGTCCGGTAGGCGGGGTGCGTGGCGAACTTGCCCGCCACGACGTCGAACGCCGCCACTCCCCCGCCGCACGCCTGGGTCAGCAGCACGTTCTCCGAGCCGTGTGCGCCGATCTTGGCCTGCGTGGCGCCCGCCGCGTCCCAGTAGAGGTGCTCGGACAGGTCGGACATGGCCAGCACGAGGAGGTCGACCTCGTGCGGCTGCACACCGGCGTCGCCCAGTGCCTTGGCGCCGGCCTCCGCGGCGAGGTCGGTGAGCCCGACGCCGTCCCGCGCCCGGTGGAACGTCCGGTAGCCCCAGCCCAGCACCCTGTCGACGTCATCGGTGTAGCGGGACGCGGCCTCCGCCACGTCGACGGGGTCGCCGAGCACGTGCCCGAGCGACACGATTCCGAAGTGGACGGTCATGGGATCTCCTCGATGGTCGCTCCGGCGTCCGTCAGGAACCCGGCGGTGATCTGGTTGTGCGGGGTGCGGCGGTGGCGGAAGACGACGTCGCCGGGTTCGGCCAGCAGCCGGGAGAGCACGACGTCCTCGACCCCCTTGCCGAGCACGACGCAGGACAGTGAGAACACGTCCACCACGCGCCTGCCGCCTTCACGCCGGACACCGACCGCACCGCTGATGCCGTACTCCCCGAACTTGTCGCTGACGCGCACCGCGAACACCTCGCGGTCCTCGGACAGGTCGAGCTCCTCGGTGCCGAGGGTGAAGTCCTTGGCCCTGGACACGACCTCGACGACCTTCGCAGCCGAGGCCGGGTCGACGGGCTGGAGGTCGACCTCGACGTTCAGCCCGGACACGAAGTCGGCCAGCGACACCGTCTTCCGCGCGGCCGGCCGATCCTGTCGCGGAGCGGCCTGCGGGGGCGGCAGGCGGTCGAGCAGCCCCGACCGGAGGAGTTCTCCTCGCCAGGCGTCGGGTCTGGAGTCCAGCCGCAACAGGACCGCGGACCCGGCCGGCACACCCGCCTCCGCGGCCAGTGCCGCGACCTGCTCGGTCCCCGTCCGCACCACCAGCCGGGCGCCGGACTCGCTCAGCCACCTCAGCGGTTCGCCGAGCGCCGTGACCGAGTCCTGGTCCACCACGACGACCCGCGGTGTCAGCCCGTACACCGCGCGGAGCACACCGGCCAGCTGGGCTGCCAGCTCGTGGAACACCGCTTCGGTGTACGGGATCTTCGCGAACTTGAACATCGCCGCGTGGTGCGCCCTCGCGCTGCCCACGTGGCGCACCGCCTGTTCCGCGTCGACGACCCAGGCGTCCGGCCGGTCCGCCACCAGCGCGCGAACCGCTTCCCTGGCCTCGTGGGCCTGCGCGGCCGTCCCGGCGGCCCTGCCGTCGTCGAGGTGCCCGAACGTCCGCTCCTCCGGCACCGCGGGAAGCACGACCACCAGGAACGAACCCCAGCGCCGGGCAGCCGCGGCACCCGCGTCCACCGCCGTCACCAGTTCGGTTCCCAGCTCCTCGAACCGGGGCGCGACCACGAGCACGTCCGGCCGCGCCTGTGCCATCACCGACGAGTCGTCCAGGCACTGCTGCACGATCTGGTTGAACGGCCCGGTGTTGAACGAGACCGGCAGGCCTGCGTCGTGCAGCGCCACCCCGAGGTAGGGCAGCACGGGGTCGATCGTGTAGCTGGCCAGCAGGCCGACCGACACCACGGGCGACACCTCCGTCCCGGACAGCGACTGCCAGCGGGCCCGCACTGCGGCGAGGTCGTCCATCAGACCTCGACCCCCTTGGTCCGCAGCACTTCCCGGACGTCGCGCACGGTTCGCGCCCCGGCGATCTCCTCGTAGTCGAACGACAGCCCGTAGGCCTCCTCCAGCGTCACGATCAGCTGGATGTGCCGCATGCTGGTCCAGCTCGACAGGGTGTCCTGGCCGGCGTCGTCGGTGACGTGCGCCGGGTCGACGTCCAGCGCGCCGGCCACCACATCGGTGAAGGTCATGTCCGTCCTCTCAGGCTGAGCGGGCGCATGTCCGTCCACACGCGACCGATGTGTTCCAGGCACTCCTGCTTCGCACCGCTGACGCCCGTGTCGCGCCAGCCCGGCGCGTCGTCCTTGTGGGCGGGCCAGAGCGCGTACTGCTCCTCGGCGTTGACGACGACCCGGTAGGTCATGGCGTTCTCCCCCTTCTCAGTCGGCCAGCGCGGGCTGGCGGTCGAGCGGCTTCGGCTCCGGCTCGGGTTCGAAGTCCGGCACGAGCGTCTCGACCTCGCGGACGTTGCGGCTGAGGAAGCCCGCGACACCGACACCGGCTCCCAGGACGCCGACGACCACGAACAGCAGGCCGATGCCCGAGCCGGGACCGGTGCCGACGAGCCAGCCGAACGTGTCGGCCAGTGCCGTGTCGCCTCTCATCGCCGGTTCCAGCACCTTGTCGACCAGCGGTCCCGCGGCGGCGAACCCGATCGGGACCGACAGGTTCTCGAAGAAGTTGCGAGCGGCGAAGACGCGGCCCTGCACAGCGGGATCGACCTTCTCCTGCCAGATCGTCTGCGCGAGACCGTCGATGAACGGGATCGTCAGCTCGACGAAGAACATCGCGGCGGCCCAGGCGATCAGGCCGTCACCGACGCCGTAGACGATCCGGCCGACGATGCTGAACACCAGGATCGCACCGAGCACCACCAGCATCTTGCGCCGCGGTGGCTTCATGAACGCGAGCAGGACGCCGCCCAGCACACCACCGACCGCTCCGATGCTCTGCACCAGGCCGAGCGTGCCCTCGTCCCCCAGCGTGCGGGCGAGCACCAGCGGCACGATCAGCGCCCACGCCAGCGCGGCGAGCAGGCTGATGGAAAACAGGACGACCTGCACGGCCAGCAGCGGTGGGCGTTCGACGATGTAGCGGAAGCCGAACACGCAGTCCTGCCAGAAGGTGCTCTTCTCGCGGTCGCCGCCGGGCACCCGCGGGATGTGCACGACCAGCACCGTGATGATCGCGACCACGTAGGTGAGACCGTCGAGCAGGAGGATCAGCTTGATGCCGGTCAGGCCGAGCAGCGTGGCGGCGAACGCCGGCGCGAAGATCACCGGGAAGCTCTTCACCGACCACATCATCGCGTTGGCCCGCAGGAACTTCCCGCGCTCCATCATCAGCGCGATGGTCGCCCCGAACGCCGGTCCCTGGATCGCGAGCAGCGCGCCGGTCAGCACGTTGACCAGGTAGAGGTGCCAGAGCTGGGTCGAGTCGGTGAGGAACAGCGCCAGCAGGACGAACGTGACGACGATCGATCCGACCTCGCTGATGATGATCGAGGTCTTGCGGCTCAGCCGGTCGATCAGGCTGCCGGCGAACGGGCTGAACAGCACCGTGGAACCGAAGCCGCAGAACATCATCAGCGCCATCGCCGTGGCCGATCCGGTGTGCTGCCACACCCAGATGCTGAGCGCGAAGTTCGTCATGCGGGTGCCCAGCGCGGACAGCAGCTGACCCACCCACATGATCGTGAACGCGCCGAATCCCGAAGGCTTGGGCATCATCTCGTCCTGTTCTTCTCAACGAGCCGGCGAAGCAGCTCTTCGATGGCACCGAGCATCCGGTGCGCGGTCTCGGGCAGGAACATCTCGGTGCCGTAGTTCATCTCGATGCGGAGACGGTCGTTCACGAGCGATCCGACGACGTCGATCCGGCCGGGCCAGACGGTTCCCGGGTCCTGCAGGACGCCGAGCTCCGACTCGCAGAGGTCGAACAGCTCGTCGGCGCTGGAGAGGTCGGTGAACCCGAACGCACCGGCGTAGTTGACGGTCAGCTGCGGGTTCGGGGCCTCCAGCCGCCGTCGCACCGCGGGGTCGGGGTTGTTGTAGCGGAGCAGGCCGTAGCCGAGGCCGTTGACGGGAACCCGTTCCAGCTGCCGGGCCACCGAGACGATCGCGTCCGTGTCGCCGTCCTCCGGCAGTGTGAGCCGGATCGGGTACATGACCTGGAACCAGCCGACGGTGCGCGACAGGTCGAGGTCATCGGACAACGCCTCCCGCCCGTGCCCCGTGGTCGCGATCGTCCACTCACGACAGCCGGACCGGTCCGCGGCCATCCGCACGGACGCCCAGACCAGCAGGTCGCTCACGCCGACGCGGCAGGCCTTGGCCAGCTCGCGCAGCCGCGCGGTCGTCTCGGGGTCGATGGTCGTGTGGATGTCCTTCATGACGCCGAACGTGTTGCTGCCCGGCAGGTCGGCGGTGATCTCCTCGGCGCCGGGCGCCTGGCGTTCCCAGTGCTCCAGCTCCGCCAGCGGCTGCGGCCCGCGGGAGTACCGGTCGAGCTCCAGCGCCCAGTCCTTGAACGACGTGGTCTTGCGCCCGAGGTCGACGCGTTGCCCTGCGAGGACCTGGCGCAACGCGTTCTGGAAGTCCTCCAGGATCAGGCTGCGCGAGACGCCGTCGGTGACCAGGTGGTGGCAGATGACCATCACGCGGTCGGGCTCGTGGCCGCCGAGTCCGAAGTGGACGACCTTGGCCAGCGGTCCCTCCGCGATGTCGAGCGTCGGGTGCACCTCGTT
>JASLAV010001206.1 GCA_030146905.1 Lentzea sp.
TTCAACACCGGCCTCCACGCGCACCGGGAGAACTGGGGACGCCTCACCGAGACCGGCACCGCGCTGTGCCCCGTCGTCGACGGCGAGGTCCTCCCGGAAACGCCTTGGCCCGCGCTGACCGGCGCGCGTGCGAGCGGGACCGAACTGCTCGTCGGCCACGCCCGGGACGAGTTCCGGTACTTCAGCGTCATGAGCGGACGGTACGGCTCCTTCACCGAGAAGGACGCCCACGCAGCCCTGGAACTGCTCGCCCCGCAGCCGGACGGCGCGCGGGCCTACCGTGCCGCGTTCCCGCAGGCAGGTCCGGAGGAGCTGGTGGAGACGGTGTACTCCGACGCCCTCTTCCGCATGCCGTCACAGAAGCTGGCCGAGGCGAACGCCGCAGCCGGCGGCACCTCGTACCTGTTCGAACTGTGCTGGGTCGCCCCGGCCCTCGGCGGCATCCTGGGCGCCTGCCACAGCCTCGACATGCCCCTGGCGTTCGGCACGCTGGACAGCCCCGTCGGCACCCAGCTCATCGGCGAGGAGCCCACTGCCGAAGCCGTCGCGCTCTCCCGCGAACTCCAGGCGGCATGGGTCCGCTTCGTCACCACCGGCGACGCGGGCTGGCCCGCTCATCGGCCCGGCGGGCACCTCACCCGCGTCCTGGACGCCGAGTCGAAGACCCTGCCCTACCCCGAACAGGCATCCCGCCAGATCTGGGAAGGCCACTTCCCCGCCCCCTTCGACCTCTCGTAATCGTCCGGGTCGGCTCCTACGACTGCGACGCCGCCACTCATCTGCCCCGAGGGTGACGGACGACATCAAGAGCCGGGAGAGTCACGTGCCTGGATCCAGACTCCGTTGTGGCGCACTCAGGAGGTCGTGATCGGCGGCACCACGCCCGGCGCCGGCGGCCTGGTCCACATCGGCCGCGTCGGCTCCGGCTTCTCCGAGTACGAGCTTCTCGACCTCGGGCTGCAGAGCCCCGTGCCCAACTCGACGTGAGCGTCGCGATCCCGCACGCCGCAGCCGTCGGCATGGAAGGCCGCTACGGTTTGCTCAAGCGCGCCGCCGCCCGCATCGGCCTGCGAGCGAAGGGCTTCCGCGCCCCACGTCGCGCGCGCAAGCGCCAGAAGTCAGATCATCCTCCGACGACAATGCTCTGCATGCGAGAGAGCCTGAAGATCAGATTTCTGTTTGTGACAGCGATACCTTAGTCCAAACACTAAGTGCCTGTTTCCGAGCTGCTGAGGTTGTGTGAGTCGTCGGACGGCGATGCGGATCATCGGCCATCGGACCATGGCTTCGTGGTGGCGTAGTCGTTCGTAGTCGCGGGCGCGGCGGCGGTGGTTGGTGATCCATGCCAGGGTTCGTTCCACCACTCACCGCCGTGGTAGCACTGTGAAGTGGGGCAGGTCGGGCCGTTTCCCTATCTCGACGGTCAGCGCGAGGGTCTTGCGTGCCCAGTCGAGCAGGGTGCCGGTGTAGCCGCCGTCGGCCCAGACCAGCCGGACTCGCCGTCCGGCGGCGGATCGCAGGCGCCGCAGCAAGGAGCGGGCGCCGGTTCTGTCCGATGTGGATGCCGGGGTGACCAGCACCGCGATCAGCAGACCGAGGGTGTCCACGGCGATGTGTCGCTTGCGTCCCTGCACCTTTTGCCCGCGTCGTAGCCGCGGGTCGAGGTGGCCACGGTGGGCGCCGCTCGCACCGACTGGGAGTCGATGATCGCCGCCGACGGGGCGGCGTTGCGGCCGTCCCCTATCCGGGCGTGGTCGCGCAACGCGTCGAGCAGTCGCTAAGTCGTGCCTGTCTTCTCCCAGGCGGTGAAGCGCGTGAAAACGGTGGGCCAGGGCGGGAAGTCGGCGGGCAGGGCGCGCCATTTGATGCCGTTGTCGACCACGTAGAGGATCGCGTCGACGATCAGCCGGCGGCAGTGTTTCTCCCACCGCCCACCACGACCGGCCAGGCACGCCGGATCGGGCAACAGCGCATCGAGCTCGGCCCACTGGGCATCGGTGGGATACCGGCCCGTCCGCCGGTTGGGCTGGTGGGAGCCGGTCAACCGGCAACACTCGGGACCCGCGGTGGAACCGCCCGCGGGGATCGGGCACGATAACAACGGAACTCCTGGCAGAACGGCGCTTCGACAACGTCCGATCTACCAGGAGTTCCCCCGTGTGCGCACCAACGGGCTCACACCTGCTCAAGCTCGGAAACAGGCACTTAGGCTAGTGGTGGCCGGTCGCGCCGGGTTAACAGCGGTTGCAACCGCAGGTCGGCCGACGGCCCAGCGGTCGGCCATCCGAGCCACCTCGAACCCGTACAGGGGCAACGCGACCAAGTGGGCAACCCTTCCTTTGGTCAGTGCCCCATAATTCACCCAAACGGACCCTGTGCTCGTCCCGTGCGTACCGTCAAGAACCAGTGCATGTGCCGCTGCGATTGATGCGCCGATGAAATCCCGGCATGTACTCGATTGATCAGTACCATACTCCGCAGTTCTGCGGAATGCGTGGTCCACGTTTCTCTTTTGTGAACACAGGCGCAGGGCGCGGGTTACAGTCAGATTCCCTCATTCGGGAGTGGCCTCACGCCAGAGGAGAACGGTGATCGAGATCAACGCCGCCGAGCTGTCGTCGTCCGTCGAGGTCATGGACGAACTCCTGAAGCTGGTGCAGGACCTGACCGAGCGCCCCAGGTTCGGTGAGCTACCCGGAGGGCGTCCGGGTGCCCGTGCCGGGAACGACCGGGGCATCCCGCTGGTCTGCCTGGTCCGCGAGCACGAGTCGGCCGGGCTCCTCAAGGTCCTGCGCGCGCACCTGCGCGGTGCCTACCCAGGCCGGATCCCGCACGCCTACCACCAGTTCCCCAACGGCGAGGGGGAGAACCCGTCGCCGCACCAGGTCGCGGAAGTGGGCGCGGTGCTGGCGGCAGTGGCACGCGAACTGTCCGGAGCGGCCAACGGGCGCCACGGGCGGCACGTGTTCCCGCGTTTCCGGCTCGTCTACTGGTTGATGAACCAGCCCGCCGAAGGCGGCGAGCAGGAGTCGACGACGAGCCTGCTGACCCGGCTGCGCGAACGTGACCTGCGGGGCCGCACCGAAGACGACCTGATTCCCCAGGAGGCGTTCGACACCGCCGCCGATGCCGCGCCGTGGTGGGCGCGCGTGGCGCTGAAGCTGTTGCCCTCGTTCTTGTTCCGGGCGAAACTGCGCGGTCTGGTCCCAGGCCGGGAGTACCGGTGGCTGCTGCGCCAGCCCTACCTCGCACCGCACGATCCCGGCACGTTCCTCGGTTTCGCCGAACGGCTCACCGGCACGCTCGCGCCCGGCCGGGGCTCAGAGCCGCACGAGGATGCCGGGCAGCTCGCCAAGCTCCTCGTCAACGCGTTCCTGGAAGACGTCCGCCGGGGGTACCGGCGGACGCCGTGGCGGGTCCGGTCGGCCCGTCGCACCGTCTACCCGGTGGTGCTGCTCGACGGCATCCGCCGCGACAACGGCGGCTACGCCCTGCTGAAGCTGATCAACGACGTGCGCAACGACACCGGCTCGTTCGACCCGCTCATCATCATCAGCGGCAGCGAGAAGGTGCCGCCCGACGCGGCGGCGGCAGACGAGCGGGCCCCTGCGTGGGTGGAGAACGCCGGGCGCGCCTACGAGACCTGGACGCGCAAGCTCGCCACGAACAGCCGGGCGCGCCGACCCACGGCGTGGTTTCTGCCGCTGCGGGTGCCGCCGGTCGAGATCGAACCC
>JASLAV010001215.1 GCA_030146905.1 Lentzea sp.
GTGGGGCGGACCGAGACGGGCAAGCCGTGGCGGCTGCGCCTGCTCGGCTCACAGGTCCTCGTGGTCGGCGTGCCTGGCGCGGGGAAGGGCTCGGTCCTCTGGTCGATCGTGTGGCAGCTCGCTCCGGCCATCCGTGCGGGCCTGGTGCGGCTCGTCGGCATCGACCCGAAGGGCGGCATGGAGCTGGGCCAGTGCCCGGATGCCTTCGACCGCGTCGTCTACGACAACGGCCCGGAAGCTGTTGTCCTGCTTGAAGAAATGGCCTCAGAGGTCAAGGAGCGTGCCACCCGCTACCGGGGTGTGCGGCGGCTGTGGGCGCGGTCCACCGGGGAGCCGTTCACGGTCCTGATCGTGGACGAGCTGGCGGACCTGATCGCCTACCAACCGGACAGGCAACTCCGGGAGCGGGCTACCCGCGCCATCCAGACCATCACCTCCCAGGGACGGGCACCCGGTTACGCCGTCGTGGGCTTGGTCCAAGACCCGCGCAAGGAGGTTGTCAGCTTCCGGCACCTGTTCAGCACCCGCGTGGCTCTCCGGCTGGACGAGCCGCAACAGGTGGACATGGTTCTGGGCGACGGCGTGAAGCAGCGCGGGGCGGCAGCTCACGAGATCAGCGAGAACACCCCTGGCATCGCCTGGGTCAAGCAGGACGGGCAGCGGGAGCCGGAACGGGCTCGGGCTTTCCGCGTCACCGATGCGGACCTGATCGAGCTGGGCGCATTTCTGGCTGACGCCACCGTGCACGAGTTCCCGAACCGACCGACCGGCACCGAAGGGAAGGAGGCGGCATGAGCGGTGAGACTCGCGCGGAGCGGATGCGGCAGCCCATCGCCCTGGACGTCGCCAAGGCTGCCGCCGAGAAGTACGGCGTCTGCGTCCGGCCCTTCACGATGGAAGTCGAGGACCGGAGCACCTACGAAGTCCGGTACGTCGCCGTGCCGTGCGGCTCGACGGTCGCAAGCGTCTGCGCTCCCTGCGCCAAGAAGGCCAAGGCGCTGAGGATGGCCCAGTGCCGTGAGGGCTGGCACCTGACCGAGGAACCCGACTTCACCCCGGCCGCGCCGACTGAGGACCAGAAGGGACTTCTGACCTACCGGGCCGATCTGGTCAAGGCGTACCGGGACGCGGTCGAGCTGGGGGAGGCAGGCGACGCTGACGAGCTGCGGGAGGAGATCCACTCGGTCGACGCGGAACTTCGGCAACTCGGCGTGCGTGGTCGGTTCCCCTTGCCGGACGCTCCGGCCAAGCGGCCCGTGAGGCGGTCGACCAAGCGTCGTCAGGACGTACCGAACCTGCCTCGGCGGCGGGTGGAGAAGCGCACGGTGGGCCGGGAGTACGCGGGTGGGTTCCGGCCCTCGATGTTCGTCACGCTCACGCTCGACAGCTACGGGCGGGTGCGCGACGACGGCACGCCGGTCGACCCGGCGACCTATGACTACCGGCGGGCGGCTCGGGATGCGGTGCACTTCGCCTCGCTCGTGGACCGGTGGTGGCAGAACCTGCGGCGCACGGTCGGGTGGGACGTGCAGTACTTCGCCACCGTGGAGCCGCAGAGGCGAGCGGCGCCGCACCTCCATGCGGCGTTCCGCGGTTCGGTCCCGCACGAGACCATCCGGCGCGTCACAGCGGCGACGTATCACCAGGTCTGGTGGCCGCAGCACGACGAACGGATCTACAGCGGTGACTACCTGCCGGTCTGGGACGCGCGGGCGGAGGTGTTCGTTGACCCTGACACGCGTGAGCCGTTGGCGGCCTGGGCGGATGCGGTCGAAGCGGCAGAGGAGCCGGCGCACGTCGTGACGTTCGGCCGCCAGGTGCACTCCAAGGGCATCCTCGGCGGCTCGGAGGAAGCCGGGCGGCACATCGGCTACCTGACCAAGTACCTCACCAAAGCCATCGGTGAGGTGGTCGAGCAGAGCACCGACAGGCAGCGACAGCACGCTGACCGCTTGGCGGACGAGCTGGCCGTGACGCCGTGCTCCGACCGGTGCGCGGTATGGCTGCTCTACGGCGTCCAACCGCGCGGCGCGGGCTCCCGGATGACTCCGGGCCACTGCAAGGGGCGGGCGCATCGGCGGACCACGCTCGGTCTGCCTGGTCGGCGGGTCCTGGTGTCGCGGAAGTGGTCCGGCAAGACGCTCGCCGACCACCGGGCCGACCGGAAGCGGTTCGTCCTGGAAGCCCTCGCGGCTGTGGGCATTGAGAAGCCGGAACGAGACACGTCGCAACTCGTCTGGCACAAGGTGCGGCCCGGTGACCCCAACGTGCCACCACGCGCGCACCAACTCATGCACGCCATCGCGGAACGAACGCGGTGGAAGGCCGAATATGACCGGGCGATGCTCGCGGCCGGTGAACCGCCCGAACTTTCGGCATCTCCGCTGGCGGCTTGACGAACCGAGGGGGGAATTCATGACTGAGATCGAACCTCTGTGGGGTGTGGACGAGGTGTCGGCGTTTCTGGGCGTTCCGGTGAAAACGCTCTACCAGTGGAAGTGGCAGCGCATCGGGCCACCCGTGAAGAAGGTGGGGAAGTACCTCCGCTACGTCCCGGCTCGGGTACGGGCGTGGGCTGACCAGGCGGACGAGAACGCCGCCTGATTTTTCGGAAATTCGATCGACGGGAGAAGACTGTCATGGGGCACATCCAAGATCGCTGGTGG
>JASLAV010001228.1 GCA_030146905.1 Lentzea sp.
CGGCGGGTCGTTGGTGGACGCCTCCGGCCACGGGGTGGCGGTGCGTGACGACACGGGCCTGGACATGGCTCTGGCGCTGACCGGCGGTGCCCCGTTCGACGCTTGGGGGCTGTGGGACGGCCACGCCCTGCGGCTGGGCGCCGTGGCGGTCGACGGCACCCTGGAGGTGGTGGCATGACCGTCACGCTGCCGCACTTGCGCCAGGTGCCCGTCGGGCCGGTGCCGTGCCGCACGGGTTCTGGGCTGCGCCGCCTTGGTCGCGTCATGCCCGAATTGCTGCGGGTCCGCCCTGTCGGCTTTGGGGCGCGGCACGACTGCGGCATCCGCACTCTGAAGGTGGTGGCATGAGCGTCACGCCGTCGCGCTTCCGTCAGGTGCCCGACGGGTCGGTGCCGTGCCGCACGGGTTCTGGGCTGCGCCGCCTTGGTGGCGCCATGCCCAGGTTGCTGCGTGCCCGCCCCGGCCGCGTCATCCCCGAGTTGCCGCGGGTCCGCCCTGTCGGCTTTGGGGCGCGGCACGACTGCGGCATCCGCACCCTGGAGGTGGTGGCATGAGCGTCACGCCGTCGCATTCCCGCCAGGTGCCCGTCGGGCCGGTGCCGCTCCACACCGGCTCTGGATCGCGCTGCCCCGGCCGCGTCACGCCCAGGTTGGTCCGGGCCCGTCCTGGCCGCGTCATGCCCGAGTCGCTCCGGTCTGCCGTCTCCGAGCCGCGGCACGACCGCGCCATCCGCACCCGGGAGGTGGCGGAGTGAAGGCCGAGTGGTCCAAGACCGTCCAGGACCTCCTCATCGGCACCACCCGTGGCGGCGGTGACCCCAAGGCCCTGCTGGCCGACTGCGCCGCCCTGGGCGTGGCCGCGTTCGGCTCCACCCTGCCCCGGGAGGCCTCGGCGGACCCGCTGCCGCTCGCCCCGCCCGAACCCGCCGCCTTCCCGCGCCCCGCCGCCAGAGCGGTCCTGGAAGCGATCATGAGCGTCGACGACGAGGTCCTGCTGACCGAGTGGTGCGCGCTCGCCAAGGCCGGCGGCGTCGTGGCGGAGCACCGCATGCTCCCCGCCCTGCTCGCCCTCGGCACGGCGCGGCCGGGTCTGCGCTCCGCCGTGGTCGAGGTCCTCGGCGCCAGGGGCCGCTGGCTCGCGAACACGCGCCCTGGCTGGTCCTGGGCCAGCAGCAGCGCGCCGCTCATCGACGAGGTCCCGCTCGACGAGGTCCTCGACCTGCCCAGCGCGCAACGCGTCCGTGCCCTCCGCCGCAAGCGCAAGGCCGATCCGCGGGAGGTCGGCGCGTTCATCGCGCGGGAGTTCGCGGAGGCCCGCCGCTCTGCCGACCGGCAGGTGCTGATCAGCGCACTCGAAACCGGTCTGGGCCCGCAGGACGAGCAACTGCTGGAGACGGCTCTCGACGACAAGTCGGCCGCCGTCCACGACGAGGCGCTGCGGCTTCTCCGCAAGGTGCGGCCCACGCGCCTCGCCGCCCGCGCGGCGCACCGCCTGCGCCACGGCCTGCGCCTCACCGAGGACGGGCTCGACGTCCGGCCGGGCGAGCTCTGGACCGCGCAGCCCGAGGCCGCCGAGCAGCGCGACCTCATGCGCGACGGCTCCGAGAAGGGCGTGGCCGGTCGCATCCGGGGCGCGGCCGCGAGCGTTCCGCCGTCGTACTGGACCTCGACGCTCAAGGCCGACGACGCCAAAGCCGCCGACATGCTCCGCAGGGGGCCGTGGGCCGGTGCGCTGCTGAGAGGCATCGCGGACCAGCTCGCCGCCGCGAAGGACCCGCGGCCGTGGGCGGTGGCCGCCGCCGAGACGCTGACGGGCATGGAGCAGCTGGAGATGCTGGCGGCGCTGCCAGCCGAGGTCGCGGAGCAGGCCGTTGTCGCCGTGTCGAAGAACTGGCACTACGACCTGCTCGACCACGCCTGCGCCCAGCTCCCGGCGCCGTGGTCGCCGGAGACCACCCGTGCGCTGATGCACCGGTACTCGGCTCTGCCCGACCCGCGGTGGCGGGCCGGCCGGCCGCCCGCGGTGTTGCTGGCGCGGGGCGACGCCGACCTGCTCGGTGCGAGCTGGGAGGCTCTGACCCGTCGCTGGCCCGAGAACTCCCTGGAGCTGGAGGTTCTCCGGCTCCGCATCCGCCTGCGTGAATCGTTCGCACCAGCACCGCCCCAGGAGGCCCAGTGACCGCCGTGCTCAGGCCGACGGCCGAACAGCAGTACGCCGCCGAGCTGGAGGCCGTCGCGGCCAACGACGACCGGCAGCGGCCGCCCAGCTGGCGCCTGTCGCCGCGGGCCGTGGTCACGTACGTGCTGGGCGGCACGCTGCCCGACGGCACGGTGATCACGCCGAAGTACGTCGGCGCGAAGCGCCTGGTCGAGGTCGCGGTGGGCACGCTGGTCACGGACAGGGCGCTGCTGCTCGTCGGTGTGCCCGGCACGGCCAAGTCGTGGCTGTCCGAGCACCTCGCGGCGGCGATCAGCGGCAACTCGACGCTGGTGGTCCAGGGGACGGCCGGCACGAGCGAGGACCAGGTCCGCTACGGCTGGAACTACGCCCGGCTCATCGCGGAAGGCCCGAGCGAGAACGCGCTGGTGCCCAGCCCGGTCATGAAGGGCATGCAGCAGGGCTCGGTGGTCAGGGTCGAGGAACTGACGCGCATGCCGTCGGAGGTGCAGGACTCGTTCATCACGGTCCTCAGCGAGAAGTCGCTGCCGGTTCCCGAGCTGAACACGCAGATCCAGGCCGTGCCCGGCTTCACGGTCATCGCCACGGCCAACGACCGCGACCGCGGCGTCAACCAGATGTCGTCGGCGCTCGCTCGGCGCTTCAACACCGTCGTGCTGCCGCCGCCCGCGACCGAGGACGCCGAGGTCGAGATCGTCCTGACCCGCTCGCAGCAGCTCGGCAAGGCGTTGCAGCTGCCCGCCGAACCGCCCGCGCTCGACGAGGTGCGCCGCGTCGTGCGGATCTTCCGGGAGCTGCGCAACGGCTCCACCGTGGACGGCCGGACGCAGCTGAAGAAGCCGAGCGGCAGCCTGTCCACGGCGGAGGCCATCTCGGTCATCGCCAACGGCATGGCGCTCGCCGGGCACTTCGGCGACGGCACGCTGGGCGCGGACGAGCTGGCGAGCGGGCTCATCGGGTCGGTCATCAAGGACCGGGTGTCCGACGCGACGGTGTGGCAGGAGTACCTGGAGACGGTGCTGAAGGAGCGCGCCGAGTGGCGCGACCTCTACCGGGCCTGCCTGGACGCCAGCGGTGACTGACCCGGTCCTCCTCGGCATCCGGCACCACGGCCCCGGCTCGGCCCGGATGGTCAGGCGGGCGCTGGAGAAGACCAGGCCCGCGCTCATCCTGATCGAGGGCCCGCCGGAGGCCGACGGGCTCCTGGAGCACGTCCACGCCCTCACGCCGCCGGTCGCGATCCTGCTGCACGACGAGTCGGATCCCGAGAACGCCGCCTTCTGGCCGTTCGCGGAGTTCTCGCCGGAGTGGCAGGCACTCCGCTACGCCGACGAGAACGGCACCGCCGCGCGGTTCTTCGACCTGCCGGCGGCGGCCTCGATCGGTGACGACGGCCCGAGCGGGAACGTCGACCCCATCGGCCTGCTCGCCGAGGCCGCGGGCTTCGACGACCCCGAGCGCTGGTGGGAGGACGTCGTCGAGCACAGCGCGTCCGATCCGCTGGACCTCGCGAACGCCGTCGCCGAGGCGATGGTGGCCGTGCGCGAGGAGTTCGAGGCCGAGGTGGGCGAACGCACTCTCAGACGAGAGGCGTTCATGCGCCAGACGATCCGCAAGGCGCGCAGGGAGACCGACGGCCCGATCGTGGTGGTGTGCGGCGCCTGGCACGTCCCCGCGCTCATGACCACGACGACGGTCGCCGCGGACACCGCGTTGCTGAAAGGCCTGCGGCGCCGCAAGATCTCCGGCACCTGGGTGCCGTGGAGCCACGGCCAGCTCGCCGCGGAGTCGGGCTACGGCGCAGGCATCGACTCACCCGGCTGGTACGCACACCTCTGGCAGCACCAGGCCGACGTCGTGCCGCGCTGGTTCGCGAAAGCCGCCGCGGTGCTGCGCGAAGAGGACCTGCCTGCCTCGACCGCGAGCGCGGTGGAAGCGGTCCGGCTCGCCGAAACCCTTGCCGCGCTGAGGGAACGTCCTAGCGCGGGCCTGAGCGAGGTCAACGAGGCGGCGCTGGCCGTCCTGTGCGGCGGCGACGAGGTCCCGCTCCGGCTCGTCCACCGCAAGCTCGTCGTCGGCGAACGCCTCGGCGAGGTCGGTGAAGCCGTCCCGCGCTCACCGCTGGCCGCGGATCTCCAGCGCCTGCAACGCAGACTGCGCCTCCCGGCGGACGTGCAGCCCAAGCAGCTCAAGCTGGACCTCCGCAAGGACACCGACCGCGAACGCTCGAAGCTCCTGCGGCGCCTGGAAGTCCTCGGCGTCCCGTGGGGAAAGCAGGACCGCTCCACCTCGCTCGGCACCTTCGCCGAGGTCTGGCAGCTGCGCTGGGACCCGGTCTTCGCGGTGTCCGTGGCGGTGGCCGCCCGCCACGGCACCACGGTCCACACGGCCGCCGAGAACGTCCTGACGCAGGCCGCGAAGGACGCCACGCGGGTGGCCGAGGCCGCCGCGACCCTCACGAAGTCCGTCGGCTGCGAGCTGCCCAAGGCCGTCGCGGAGGCCCGCAACGCGCTCGACCGCTGCGCCGCCATGGCCACCGACGCCCTCGAACTCCTCGCCGCTCTACCGGACCTGGCCCGCACGGTCCGCTACGGCTCTGTCCGCGGCACCGACCCCGAACTGCTGCGCGTGGCCCTGCACGGCCTGCTCACGCGAGGCGCGGTCGGTCTTCCGCTCGCCTGCCGCGGCGTCGACGACGAAACGGCCGAGAACGCCCTGGTCACGATCGACGGCGCCCACGAGGCCACCCGGCTCGCCGCCGACGAGGACCACCAGAAGACGTGGTGGCGAGCCCTCCACGCGCTGGTCAAGGCGGAAGCGCACGGCCTGCCGACGGGCAGGGCGACCCGCCTGCTCTGGGAAGCGGGCGAGCTGACCAGCGACGACGTCGCAGCGCGGTTGCACCGCAGCGTCGCCACCGCGTTCGTGGCGGGTTTCCTGCGCGGCTCCGCCACGCTCCTGGCGGCGGACCCCCGCCTGTTCGGCCTCATCGACGAGTGGCTGACGGGCCTGCGCGGCGACGCGTTCGACGACGCCCTGCCCCTGCTCCGCCGCGCCATCACCGACTTCACGCCCGCCGAGCGGCGCCTGCTCGGCGAACGCGTCGTCGCGGACCGGTCACCGCAACCGGCGGCCGACGACGAGTGGGACCTGGAGATCGCCGAACGGCTCGCGGCCCACGTGCGGAGCCTGCTGGCGTGAGTTTGGCGGTCGCCGGATCCGCCGATCCTCAAGCCGTGACCGCACCGGAAGAACACCGCCTCGCCACGTCGGACGAGAGCCAGCTCACGCCGCCGGACGAAGGCCGTCTCGACGAGTCCCAGCACCTCATCGACGAGGCCAAGAAGATCGCCGACGACCTGCGCAAAGAGGCCCCGGACACCAGGGCGGAGCCTCCAGTTGAGGAAGGCTCGCCCGCGAACTAGACCGACCAGGGCGGCGTGATCGTCCGCCCGTCGGCCAGCGTGCCCTCGATCCCCACCGACGTCGCGACCAGGACCCGTGCGGGTCCTCCGGTCAGCGACAGTTCGGTGCCGGGCCGGACCACGATCGCGTCACCGGCCGACGCGGTCCGCCCCTGGATCGTCACCGAGCCGGACAGCACGTAGAACACCTCCTCCTTCGACACGGTGTGAGGTGCGCCCTCGCCCCCTTCCGGCACGTCGACCGTCCACATCGCGATCTCGGAACTGCCGCGCGACGGCACGGCCAGCGACCTGAACTCGAACCCGCCGAACGAGTGCGGAACAGCGGAATCCCCCGTGATGAGCAAGACGACCTCCAATATGGTCAACCTAGTTGTCTAACCTTAGAATAAGGTCAACCAGGTTGTCCAGTAGGAGGCGCGATGGAACCGGTGCCGGTCCTGCTGGCGATGACGTACCGCGCCATGGGCGACGAGTTCCACGACCGGCTCGAGCAGATCGGCCTCGAACCGCTCAGGCCTGCCCACGGCTACGTCTTCCGGTTCCTCAAGGACCGGCGCGCCACCACCGTCGACATCGGACAGCACCTCGGCGTCACCAAGCAGGCGGCGGCGAAGATCGTCAACGAGCTCGACGGGTGGGGGTACGTGCTCAGGGAGCCGCACCCCACCGACAAGCGCGCCCAGTACGTCGCGCTGACGACCAAGGGCCGCGACTACCTGAAGCTCGCCGACAACCTGTGGGCGGACATCGAGGCGGAGATGGCGGAGGCGGTCGGGGCCACGACGCTCGACACCATCAGGACCGGCCTCGCCGCGTACCTGCGGCACGTGCGCGGCGAGGACACGCCAGGACTGCGTCCGGTCTGGTAGCGCGTCAGAACACCTGCCACAACGCCACGAGCCCGAACCCGGCGAAGAGCACCCCGGCCACGCGCTGGATCCAGTGCGTCGGCAACCGCCCGGCGAGCTTGCGGCCCACCAGCACGGCGAGCCCGGCCACGGCCACGAGCGCCAGCCACGCGCCGAGCCCGACCATCAGCGGCGCCCCGTACCGCGCGGTGATACCGGCGGTCGCGAGCTGCGACGCGTCACCCCACTCGGCCGCGAACAGCACGCCGAACGACGTCAGCGCCGCCCGCCAGAACGGCACCTCGGAACGCACGCCCGCCTCGTCGGCCGAGTCGTCGTCACGTGAGAAACCCTCCTTGAGCAGCATGAACGCGCCCACGCCGAACAGCACGGCGACGACGAGAGCCACCACGCGGTCCGGCAGCAGGGTGATGACCGAGCCGAACGCCGCGGCGACGACGCTCTGCACGGCGAAGGCCACCACGACGCCCGTGAACACCGGCCAGGCGCGGTAGCGCGTGGTCAGCACCAGGGTCGCGACCATGGTCTTGTCGGGGAGCTCGACGAGGAACACCACCGCGAAGGCGGTGAGG
>JASLAV010000013.1 GCA_030146905.1 Lentzea sp.
GGAACAGCTCGTAGACGTCGGCGTGCTCGACGATGCGGCCCGCGTACATGACCGAGATCCGGTCCGCGACGTCGGCGACGACGCCGAGGTCGTGGGTGATCAGGATCATGCCCATGTCGCGTTCCTTCTGGATCTCCGCCAACAGGTCCATGATCTGGGCCTGCACGGTGACGTCCAGCGCGGTGGTGGGCTCGTCCGCGATCAGCAGCTCCGGGTCGAGCGCCAGCGACATCGCGATCATCGCGCGCTGCCGCATACCGCCGGAGAACTGGTGCGGGTAGTCGTTGACCCTGCCCTTGGCGTTCGGGATCTTGACCTGGTCGAGGAGCTCGACCGCGCGCTTGCGGGCGTCCGCCTTGGACATGCCGCGGCGGACCTTGAGCTGCTCCTCGATCTGGAACCCGACCGTGAACACGGGGTTCAGTGCGGAGAGGGCGTCCTGGAAGATCATGGCGATTCCCTCGCCACGAACGTCGCGGCGCTCGTCCGCCGACTTCTTCAGCAGGTCCTCACCGCGGAACTTGATGGTGCCGTTGGTGATGAACGCGGGCGGCATGTCCAGGATGCCCATGATCGTCTGCGCGGTCACGGACTTGCCGGAGCCGGACTCACCCAGCACGGCAAGGGTTTCCCCTGCGGAGACGTGGTAGGACACGCCGTTGAGCACCTTCGCGACACCGTCGCGGGTGCGGAATTCCACGTGGAGATCCTCGACCTCCAGCAGTGGCTGAGTCACGAGATCTCCCCTATCGGGACTTGGGGTCGAGGGCGTCGCGCACGGCGTCGCCGAGCATGACGAAGGCCAGCACGGTGATCGTGACGAAGCCCGCGGGGAACAGCAGCATGTGCGGCGCCGACTGGAAGTAGTCGCGCGACTCGGAGATCATCACGCCCCACGACACGACCGGCGGGCGCAGGCCGATGCCGAGGAACGCGAGCGTCGCCTCCGCGCCGATGAAGGCGCCCAGTGCGATCGTCGCGTACACCAGCACGGGCGCCACGGTGTTCGGCAGCAGGTGCCGGAACACGATCCGCAGCGGCGAGGCACCGAGGCCGCGGGCGGCCTTGACGTAGTCCTGCTGCTTCGCCACGAGCGTCGCGGAACGCATGATGCGCATCGCCACCGGCCACGAGAGGACGGCGATCGAGAGCACCACCTGCGTGATGATCCGGATCACGCCGGGGTTCTCCGTCGGTGCGTTGAGCGTCGTCAGGATGACGATCGCGCCGAGCACGAACGGGATGCCGGCGAAGATGTCGGCGAACCGCGACAGCAACGAGTCGAGCCACGTCTTCGCGTAGCCCGCGATGATGCCGACGGTCGAGCCGATCAGCACGGTCAGCAGCGTCGCGAAGATCCCGACGAGCAGCGATGCACGGGCGCCGTGCATCGCACGGGCGTAGACGTCGTAGCCCTGCAGGTCGTAGCCGAACCACGCGTCACCGGACGGCGACTGCAACGACTTGTCGAGGTCGGCGTGGCGCGGGTCGACCGACGTGAACAGCGTCGGCCAGATCGCCATCAGCACGATGATCGCGATGATCACCAGCGAGATGATGAACGTGGGCTTCGTGCGGAGGTCGCCCCACGCGTCGCTCCAGAGCGAACGGGGCCTGCGCTGCTTCTGCGACGAGTCGTCGAGGTGGCTGGCCTGGTCGACACCGGCCGCCGCGGACGCCTCGAGTCCGGCTCCACCGGACACGGATCCTGGGTCACTCATAGCGAATCCTCGGGTCGAGAACGGCGTACAGGAGGTCGACGAGCAGGCTCATCAGCAAGTACACCAGCACCAGCAGGGTCACGATGCCCGTGACCATGACGCCTTCCTTCTCCTGGATGCCGCGGAAGATCAGGCCGCCGATGCCGTTGATGTTGAAGACGCCCTCGGTGACGATCGCGCCGCCCAGGAGGCTGCCGAGGTCGGTACCGAGGAACGTGATCACCGGGATCAGCGAGTTGCGCAGCAGGTGGACGCCGACGACGCGGGTCTGGGGCTGGCCCTTCGCGATCGCCGTGCGCACGTAGTCGGAGCGCCGGTTCTCGACGATGCTGCCGCGGGTCAACCTGGCCACGTACGCCATCGAGAGGCTGCCGAGCACGAAGCCGGGCAGTATCAGCTCGCCGAACGTCGGATCGGAGCTGACCGAGGTGTCCATCAGGTCGAAGCCCTGCGGACCGAGGTAGAGCCGCAGCACGAAACCGGTCACGAAGACCGGCAGGGAGATCAGGAACAGGGTCGAGACGAGGACCAGGTTGTCCAGGAAGCCCGACTTGCGCAGACCGGTCAGCACACCGGCGGTGATGCCGATGACGGCTTCGATGATCAGCGCGATGATGCCCATCTTGAGCGTGATCGGCCACGAGGTGGCGATCTGCTCTCCGACGGAGACGCCGTTGAAGGTGGTGCCGAAGTCACCGACGATCAGGTTGCCGAGGTACTTGAAGTACTGGATCAGCAGCGGGTCGTTCAGGTTGAGCTTCTGGCTCATCTCGGCGATGTAGGCCGGATCACACGGCCGCTGGCCGCACTTGCCGGCGAAGGGGTCCTGCGGGATCGCCCAGACGAGGGCGTAGATCAGAAAAGTGGTCCCCAGGAAGACCGGTATCAGCTGCAGCAGACGGCGCAGCACATAGCGACCCATGAGGTCGGCTCCTTGCGTGGTGGGGGGCGCCCCGAGGCTGAACACCGCTCCGGCCCCGCGCCCGTCACGTTCGACGGACGCGGGGCCGGACGGATCACTCAGAACTCAGGTGTTCGGCAATCAGGCCTTGACGCGGAACGACTCCAGAACGCCCTGACGCTTGAACGACATCTTGGCGTCGAGCAGGTTCTTCGAACGGCCGCCGATGCCCTTCTCGTTCCAGGTCGGCATGGAGGGCAGGTCCTTGGCGATCAGGTCCTCCGCCTGCTGGTAGATCTTGATCGCCTCCTCCTCGTTCGCGGTCTCGTCCGCCTTCTTCAGCAGCGCGTCGACC
>JASLAV010000244.1 GCA_030146905.1 Lentzea sp.
TAATCAGGCTGGGCTCACACCTGTCGGGCGCGAGCCCATACCCGTTCCGCGCGGATCTCTAGTCGACCAGGACCCTCACCGCGCGGTTGTCCCAGCCGTTGCCAAGGGTGCCCAGCCGCGGCCAGTCGTTCTCGACCTCCGTCGAGCGGCCACCGTTCGGGCCGACCAGCATCCAGTTGCAGTGACCGGCGTCGATCTTGCGGACCGAGGACACCCAACGCGCACCGTTGAGCAGGGGGATGTCGGTCGAGGCGTCCGGCGGGGAGAAGTTCGACTCCTCCGAGCAGTCGCCCGCTGGGTTCCAGGCTTCCAGGTGAAACCCTGTGTAGTTGGGGTGCTCCCAGAGGTTGAGGACGTGACTGGCCGCTGGCGCCATCTTCAGCATCCCGGCCTTGCTCGACGCGCACCGGGTCGTCTCTCCCGGCTGCACCAGGCAGAACATGTCGGCGATTTCCGCCTCGGCGGGCGCTGCCGTGCTGGACGGGGCGCTGGCCAACACGGCCGCAGCCACAGTTGCCACACCCACGGCCGTGCGCTTCCAGTTCCGATTCATTGTGTGGTCTCTCCCAGATAGGTGAATCAGCAGCCGGAGACGTACGCCGGGCCGGAGGTGGTCCATCCCCAGTCTGGGCTGATGACGTGGTAGCGGTTGCAGGGGGATCGGTGCGGTCGACGTAGAAGGTGAACCCGTTGTCCCAGTGGTTCCGTGCGACCTGAAAGTCGGCACCGGCGAACACCGTGATGCTGTTCACCACGACCCGCTTGCAGTAGGAGGCGGCGGCGGCCTCGACCTCGCCGCCTGGGCGACCGCAGGCGCCAGCAGCGCGATGGCCACGACGGTGAAACCGACAAATGGTTTGCCCATCATGTCCCCACTGGAAGTGGTGAGCATTTGACATGCTACGGGCAAGGTTGGTTGCCACGTACCGCCAAGTCGGTACTGGCCTTGATGAATTGGCAGACCGCTGTCGGCGTCGAGCCAGGCGCTGAGGCCCCGGCACCCTCACGGCGTCTCGGGGCCCAGAAGCGCAGGATCACTGCGGTCCGCAGGCTCAGCAGCGGCCTGGAGGACTCCGCGCCGACGCGGGACAGGCATCGACGTACGTGCCGCGCAAGATCCACAAATGGTGGCGGCCTCCCGCGTCAACAGGAGGCCGTCCATGCCCGGTTGCTCAGCTCGTCCGATTGAACCCAGGGCGCTTTCGGTCGCGCTGGACGGAAAGGTCCCGCTGAAGTACGGTATCCCGCTCATCTCGCAGTACAAAGAGCTGGTAGACGCCATTAGACAGGACGGACCACCGGAAACGTCCCTGACTACGGGAAGAGCCCTCTCCTGAACCGCCAGCATGGGCACGTTGCTGGACTCGGTTGACCAGCAGTGGAGCAGGTAGAACAAGAACGCTGCGTGACTCGGCACGCTGTTTGTCACGGAATCCACCGAATGCGGACATTGGTACGACGCTCTGAACGAGCATTTGTTCGCCCGAGCACTCCGTCGGTTCGTCGGCACCGTCAGACGTGAGCTCACCGACCGACTACTCAATATCAAGCGGCAACACCTGTACTCAGTGCTGGATCGCTACGTGTCCCACTACGACCACCGCCGACCACGCCAAGCCCGACAACTCATGCCACCTCGACCGGACAATGCGACCCCGCAGCCCAGCCGGGCTCCAGTACGCCGTCAGCCGATCCTCGGCGGCCTGATCAACGAGTACGAACCCGCCGCCTGATGCGCAGGCCAGGCTCTGCGGCGGACTTTTGGCACCCCATAGGGGAATGAGAACGGCGCGCAGTGTGTTGATCGACGACATGGCAGATGTGGAACTCAGCCCTACCGAGTGGGTGCAGGACCAGACCAAGACGATCCTCGAGACCGGGACCACCGAGGGCGTGAAGATCCTCGGCAGGCCGATCGTGCTCCTGACGGTGCGTGGCGCGAAGAGCGGCAAGCTGCGCTACACCCCCGTCATGCGCGTGGAGCACGACGGGAGCTACGCGGTCGTGGCGTCCAACGGTGGCGCGACAGCGCATCCGACCTGGTACCACAACATCAAGGCGCACCCGGAGATCCTGCTGCAGGACGGCACCGAGACGAAGGACTACGTCGCCCGCGAGGTCGACGGCGACGAACGGGCCGAGTGGTGGGAACGCGCCGTCGCGGCCTTCCCGAACTACGCCGAGTACCAGAAGAACACCGACCGGCAGATCCCGGTGTTCGTGCTCGACCCGAAGTGACCTCCTCGCCGGGCTGCCCCTCCTACCAGCCGACGGGCAGCCCGGCGAGGTAGGCCGCGAGCTTGCCCGCGATCAGCCGGTGGTCGTGGGCCGAGAAGTGCCAGTCGCACCCGAGCCGGTCGAGCGCGGGGTCGCCGTAGTTCCAGTGGTGGACGCGGTTGTCGCCTTGGCCGTTGCGGTCCAGCACCACCTGGCGAGCGGCGTCGGCGAACGTCCCCGTGCTCTCCGGGACGCCCACGACGATCGTCGTGCTCGCGCCGTAGCGGTCGCGGAGCTTGGTGAGGAACCCCTGGTACGCGGACCTGTACTCGGTGACCAGGCTGTCAGGGGTCCACGGCTCACCGGGACCGGGCGCGGTGGAGAAGTCGTTGGTGCCCAGGCCGACCACGACGACCTGCGGTCGCCACGTGCCCGGGTTCTCCCACACGTCGCCCTCGACGTTCAACAGCGCCCGGTCGTAGTAGGTGCGGTAGCTGGTGCCGGCGGAGTGCCCCTCGTAGTTGCGCGCCATGCCGAGCCCGGAGAACCCGTTGACCTGGTAGTCGGCGTTCACCGTGCGGGCGGTCAGCGCCCCGAAGCTCAGGTCGGCGTTGGTGTTGCGGGCGACGCCGCCGGTGGAGGAGCAGTCGCGGCCGGTCGACATGTTGCCGTAGCCCACGGTCAGTGAGTCGCCGATGAACTCGATCTGCCGGGTGCGCGCGGCGGGCGCCGGCAGGACCTCACCGCCGTTGACGGCGACGAACCCGCCGAACTCCCCCGCCGCGTGAGGGTTCTCGGTCCGCTTGACCAGCCGGACGTGGTGCTCGCCGTCGCTCAGACCGCTGACCTGGTAGGTCGTGCGCCCCGGAGTCACCAGCGTCGCGGTGGTGGTGCCGTCGACCTGCACGTCGTAGTCGTTGGCCGAGTCGTCGAGCACGATCCCGACTCCCGTGCCGCGGAACCGGCCCTCGAAGTAGACGCCCGGCCAGGTGTGCTGCCCCGTCTTCGTGACACGACCGGCGGTGTGTACCTGAGCAGGCGCCTGCTGCTGCACCAGCACGGGACTCGCGCACGCCGAGCTGATGAGGCTGACGACCGTCGTGATCGCGGCGGCGAGAACGGTCGCCGTTCTGGTCCGGTGCACCGGGTTCCTCCGCACATCGCCCGCCGTCGGATGGTGGAACTTCCGTTCGACCGTAGCGGAATCTCCGCCCGTGCACAGCGGTCACGGGATCCGGGCGCAGATCACGCCGAGTGAGTCGACCTCGCTGCCCGAACGGCCGTGGAAGCCGGAGATTCCGAAGCCGTCCGGTGCGGTGTAGGTGACGGCACTGGACGTCTCGCTCCCACCTGACAAAGTGCGGCCCGTGTTCGTCGTGAAGCGGACGAAGAAGATCCTGGTGCGCCCGTCGTGCTGTGCCGAATGCAGCGTCACGGACGTGAGATGCTCCCCTGCCGACAGGACCAGTTCCCGCGCCGTCCCACCATCACCACCGTGCTGGAACGACGTGCCGTCGTCGAGCGTCAGCCCGACCTGGTCGACGCGCGATCCGGCGCGCAGGCGCACCGAGGTCACCCGCCGCGCCGGTGGAACCGAGGCCACGTCGGTGAACGGCGTGCCGTGCGGCCCGCCCCACACGTCGCTGAGCGACAGGTCCGGGTCGAGCGTCCAGCGGAAGTCCGCCGCAATCGGGTAGTGGTCGGACAGCATCTTGCCGTCGGCGGTGCGGAACGCCGCGTTCTCGTTGGCGTACCGGACGACGTCCAGCGTGATGTACCTGTTGCCGCGGAACAGGATCTTGTCCACGACCTCGCACGCGTCGGTCACGGCGGAGTCGTCGCACACCAGTGCCGGGCTGCCGGCCGCGGGTGGCACGCCGCCCCGTTCCTCCCGCACCCACGCGTCGGTGAGACCGTTGGCGGAGACCAGTTCCCGGATGGTGTCACCGGTGCGGGTGTAGCGCGTGTTGGTGTCGCCCGCCACGACGACCGCGTTGCCCGCCGAGTTGGCCGTGATGAAGCGCGAGAGCTCCGCGGTGTTGGCGCGCCGGGCGGCCAGGTCCGCCTCCGCCGACCCCGCGTTGGAGTGCACGTTGTAGAAGTCGACCAGCACCCCCTCCGCGAGCCGGACGCGGGAGAAGGTGAACCCCTTGGGGGTCAGGCAGTCCGTGCCGTTGCACCTGTCCCACTTGTCGCGGGCGAAGTCGGAGTACGGGTGGTTCGCCAGCGTGTTGAGCCCGTCGCCGAACGGAACCCCGCCGCTGGTGGGCGTGCGGAACGGGTGGGTGTCGTTGGCGTAGAGCGACGCGTGGTAGTTGAAGTCCTCCTGCACGTGGACGACGTCGTAGGGCCTGATCCGCTGACCGATGATCGGCGTGTTCACCCTCGGGTTGCCGCCGGAGAGCCCTTCCGGCAGCCCGGCGACGTTGTAGCTCAGCACCGAGAACGTCCCGCCGGACGGCGGCGCGGCCACGGCGGGGGCCGCGGCACCGGACAGCACGCTCGCAGCGACCAGCCCGGCGACGGCACCAGCTCTGGCCGACCTCACCACTCGCACCACACGGCTCCCGCCCCGAGTTCCAGCACGACACCGCGACGGTAGAGCAACACGAAGAAGATTCACATATCGCGGAAGTGACAACACCGTGTGCACACCACAACGAAAACTGGGAACGTGATCGTCCTGTGTGGAGCCGACGTTCGGTCCTAAACGGACTCAACTCGTCTTACTTTGCTCCGAACGGAACAGTCCCTCGCCCTTGATCGCGACGTAGGGTGATCAGGTCACGCGGTCCTGCCAGCGGATTCTGGGGGAATTTCCCGCATCGTCGCAGTGTGTGACCGATCGCGCACGAGGAGAAGGTCGTCGAATGAACATCGAAACGGCGTTGAAAGAAGCGATGAACATCAGCGGCGCGGTGGGGGCCGCGCTCGTGGACTACGACAGCGGGATGTCGCTCGG
>JASLAV010000267.1 GCA_030146905.1 Lentzea sp.
GTGTGGTCGCTCGGAATCGATCCCGACTGGCGGGCCCCCTGGGGGGATCAGGCCCCCACTCCTATCGTCTCAGGCGGGTCTGACAGTTCAGGCGATGCGCGGGCCGTCACGAACGGTCCAGTCGCGCCCACCACCACGAACGGCGCAGCCGTTGGCCGGCCGAACACCGGACCCAGCGCCAACGCGACACCCGGTGCCTCGAACGGGTCCGGCCTCTCCCAGGTCGCGGTCCGGGAAGCCAGTCACCTCAACGGCGAGACCGGCACCACCGCGGGAACCAAGGCCACCACGGGAACCAAGGCCACCACGACCGTTCCGGTCCTCCCCGCCACCACCGACGACCCCCGAGCAGCCGCCGACGAGGCCGCGAGCCGCCTCGACCCCGAGGCCGGCGTCATGGCGGCGTTCACCTGGCTGGAGTCCACCAAGACGCTCGTCGTAGTGGTGCACCACCTCGCCGTCGACTCCGTCTCGTGGCTGATCCTCCTCGACGACCTCGCGGCCGCCATGCGCGGCGAGGGCCTGGCGCCGACCACCACGCCGTTCGCCACCTACGCCGGCAGCCTCGCCGTCGCGGCCCAGGCCGGCGGCGCCGACCTGCGACGGTGGATCGAGGTGCTCGACACGCCCCTCCTCACCCCAAGGATCGGCGACCTGCGCGAGATGGCGGTCACCCTGTCCGCCGAGATCACCGACCGCGTCGTGCACACCGCGCCCACCGCGTTGGACCTCGGTCTCACCGAGCTGCTGTGCGGCGCGCTGCGGACGGCGTTGACTGAGATCCAGGGCACGCCGACGGACCTCGTGATCGAGCTCGAACGCCACGGCCGCGTGCCGGTGCTCGACCACCACGACTACACCCGCACTGTCGGCTGGTTCACCTCCATCGCGCCGGTGCGGCTCAGCCCGCACACCGATCCGGTCGAGGCCGCCCGCGAGCTCACCGAGAAGCAGCCGGACGAGGCCGCGCACGTCGGCTACGGGCAGCTGCGGTACCTGAACCCGCAGACCGCCCCCGTGCTGGCGGCGCTCCCCCGCCCGCAGGTCCTGTTCAACTACCTGGGCCGGGGCAGCGAGTCGCAGGCGCTGCACGTCGACCACCCGATGCCGAGCCCCTACGCGGTCGAGGTCAACGCGTGGCTCGACGCCGAGACGGGTGGGCTGCGGGCGACGTTCGCGCTGTCGGAGGAGGTGTCGGACGAGATCGCGGCGCGCTGGTTGCTCGCGCTGGAGCGGATCGCGGACGCCTCGGTCACCACGCGCCGGACCGCGCCGGTCTCGCCGTTGCAGCGAGGTCTGTACTTCCAGGCGGAACTGGCCGGCGACGCGGGGCACTACGTGGCGCAGAGCTGCTTCACGTTCGACCGGCGTCTCGACGCCGGCGCGCTGGAGCGGGCGGCGGAGCACGTCATCGCACGCCACCCGGTCGTCGGCGCTGGCTTCGAGTCCGACGAGGACGGCTCGCCGGTCCAGGTGCTCACGCCGGGCGGCCGGGTGCCGATCAACGTCGTCGACGTGCTGAACCGCGACGCCGTGGACGCGTTGCGCGACGAGGACCGCGCCACGGGGTTCGACCTGAGCTCGCCGCCGCTGGTGCGGATGTCGGTGCTGCGCCTGCCGGAGGGCAGGGACGCGTTGCTGTTCAGCCACCACCTGCTGCTGTGGGACGGCTGGTCGCGCGAGATCGTGCTGCGCGACTTCTTCGACGCCTACCGGGCGGTCCTCGCCGGTGAGTCGCTCGACTCCACGCCGGCCACGCCGACCTTCGAGAGCTACACCAGCGCGCTCGCGGCGAAGGACGTCGCCGCCGCGGAACGGTTCTGGGCGCGGTACCTCGCGGACCTGCCGGGGCCGACGCTGCTCGCCGGTCCGTCCACTTCGGACACTCTACCGGTCAAGATCGTGCGGACGCTGTCGGCCGAGCAGTCCGACCGCGTGCGCGACGCCGCTCGTGCGCACGGCGTCACGCTGAACTCGGTCGTCACCGGTGCGCTCGGATTGCTGCTGGGCAGCGAGACCGGTCGCGGTGACGCGGTGTTCGGCGTGACGGTCTCCGGCCGCGAGGAGGAGGGCACCGAGGGAATCGTCGGTGTCCTGCTCAACACCGTGCCGATGAGGGTGTCCGCGCGGCCGCGCGACAGCGTCGCCGCGTTCCTCGCCTCGGTGCAGGCCTCGCGGGTGGACGCGATGGAGCACGAGCACATCGGTCTCGGCGAGATCCAGCGCGCCAGCGGCCAGGACCAGTTGTTCGACAGCCTGTTCGTGCTGCAGAACTTCCTCGACGACAACACCTTCACCGAGTTCAACGCGGTCAACGGCATCACAGCGCACGAGTTCGAGGACTCCACTCACTACCCGTTCACCTGGGTCGTGACGCCGGGCAGGCAGCTCACGGTCAAGCTGGAGTACCGGCCGGCGATCACCGAACCCGCTGTGGCGCAACGGTTGTTCGACGAGTACCTGCGCATCCTCGACGACCTGACCGTCTCCAGCCGCCCGGTGGGCGCCATCGCGGGCACCGGGCCGTCGCCGGAGCTCAACGCCCCCAACGACTTCGGGAACAAGACGGTCGTCGACCTGTTCGACGAGGCGGCCGACCGCAACCCGGACCGGGTCGCGCTGGTCTCGCACGGCGGGTCGATGACGTTCGCGGAACTGCGCGACCGCAGCCGTCACCTCGCTGGAGTGCTGTCGGATCGCGGCATCGGCGTGGAGACGTCGGTCGCGATCGCGGTGCCGCGGTCGCCGGACTGGGTCGTCGCGCTGTTCGGGATCCTGCGGTGCGGTGCGGCCTACGTGCCGCTGGAGCTGGACCACCCCGACGAGCGGATCGCCTCGATCATCGACGACGCGCGGCCGTCGCTGGTCATCACGACCAGCGCCGTGGCGCCCCGGATCTCCGGTGACGTCTTCGAGCTCGACCGGCCGTGGCCGGACGCGGCGCCGGTGACGACGTTCGAGCCGGACAACCCCCGCCGGCTCCGGCACGCGGCCTACACGATCTACACCTCCGGTTCGACCGGCAAGCCCAAGGGCGTCGTGACGGAGTACGCCGGGCTGACCAACATGCTGGTCAACCACCAGCGGCGGATCTTCGAGCCCGTGCTCGCCGAGCACGGTCACCGCACCTTCCGCATCGCGCACACCGTGTCGTTCGCGTTCGACATGTCGTGGGAGGAGCTGCTCTGGCTCGCCGACGGCCACGAGGTGCACATCTGCGACGAAGAGCTGCGCCGCGACGCGACAGGGCTCGTCGAGTACTGCCTGGACAACGAGATCGACGTCATCAACGTGACCCCGACCTACGCGCAGCAGCTGGTGGCGGAAGGACTGCTCGGTGGCGCCCACAAGCCGGCGCTGGTGCTGCTGGGCGGCGAGGCCGTGACGCCCACGCTGTGGCAGCTGCTCGCCGACACCCCCGGCACGATCGGCTACAACCTCTACGGGCCGACGGAGTACACGATCAACACGCTCGGCGTCGGCACGTTCGACTGCGTCGACCCGGTGGTCGGTGTGGCGATCGACAACACCGACGTGTACGTGCTCGACCCGTGGCTGCGGCACGTCCCCGACGGTGTGCCAGGTGAGCTCTACGTGTCGGGCGTGGGCATCGCGCGCGGCTACCTCGGACAGCCGGGGCAGTCGGCAGAGCGGTTCGTGGCGTGCCCGTGGGTTCCGGGTGAGCGCATGTACCGGACGGGCGACCTGGTGATCCGGCGCCCCGACGGCAACCTGCTCTACCTGGGCCGCACCGACAAGCAGGTCAAGATCCGCGGTCACCGCGTGGAGCTCGGCGAGGTCGAGGCGCGGTTCGCGGCGCATCCCGGCGTGCAGTTCGTCGCCGCGGTCGCGCAGGCCGACCCGCAGGTCGACGGCGCGTACCGGCTCGCCGCCTACCTGGTGCTCGCCGACGGAGCCGACATCCCGTCGATCGCCGCCGAGGTCGGTGCCGGAATGCCGGACTACCTGCGGCCGACGCACTACGCCGCGGTGGACGCGATCCCGCTGACGGTCAACGGCAAGGCGGACACCACGGCCTTGCCCGAGGCCCGTCCGCTCGGCACGCTGGTGCGGCAGGAGGTCAGGGAGCTGACCGGGACCGAGGTCGTCGTCAGGGAGATGTTCGCCGAGGCGCTCGACCTCGACGAGGACGAGGTGGGCATGACGAGCGGCTTCACCGACCTGGGCGGGCACTCGATGCTCGCCGTGCGGCTGATCGGCCTGCTCCGCCGCGAGTTCGGTCCCGTGGTCACGATCCGCGACCTGCTGTCCCTCTCCACCCCCGAAGCGATTGCGCGCCACGTTGACGAACACTGAAGTCCGCACCGGCAGGGACATCCTGCGGATCGCCCTGCGCCGCAACGTCGGCGCCATGACGTCCGGCACCCTGCTGATGGGGTCGTACCAGGCGGCCGAGACCGCCGTGCCGATCCTGCTCGGCGTGATCGTCGAGTACGCGCTGCGCGGCGGTCAGCTCAGCTCGCTGGGCCTCGCGCTGCTGGCGCTCGGGCTCGTCATGGCGACGGTGTCGTACTCGTGGCGCTTCGGCATGCGGATCCTGCAGAAGGCGAACACGACCGAGGCGCACCGGTGGCGGGTCGCGGTCGCGGACCACGGCCTGCAGCCGGTGGCGCGCGAGGTCGACCTGAAGTCCGGCGAGGTGCTCACCATCGCCACCGAGGACGCCGACCAGACCGCGGACATCATCGAGGTGGTGCCGCTGCTGATCAGCTCGCTGGTGTCGGTGGTGATCACGGGTGTCGTGCTGGCGGTGATCAGCGTGCCGCTGGGCGTGCTGGTGTTCGCGGGCACGGCGGCGATCCTGAGCGTGCTGAGCGTGATGTCCCGCCGGATCGGGGCGAACACGCAGGTGCAGCAGGCGAAGGTCGCGCGGGCCGGCGCCAAGGTGTCGGACCTGATCGCGGGTCTGCGGCCGCTGCACGGGTTCGGCGGCAGCTACGCGGCGTTCCAGGCGTACCGCAGGGTGAGCACCGAGGCGAAGAAGCAGTCCATCGTGGTGGCGCGGGTCAACGGGATCTACGCCGGTCTGGCGCTGGCGTTGAACTCGGTGCTGGCCGCGGCGGTGACGTTGTGGGCCGGTCTGCTGACCTTCCAGGGCCAGATCTCGGTGGGGCAGCTGGTGATGGCCGTCGGCCTGGCGCAGTTCCTGATCGAGCCGCTGAAGATGTTCTCCGAGATGCCCAAGTACGTGATGATCGCGCGGGCGTCGGCCGAACGCATGGCGCTGGTCCTCGCCGCGCCCGCCCGCATGACGCCCGGCGTCGAGGTGCCCGGCCCCGAGAGCGGTCTCGAGGTCGTGTCCGTCTCCTGCGGAACGTTGCGGGACCTGACGTTCTCGGTGCGGCCGGGCGAGTTCGTGGCGATCGCCGCCTACGACCCCCGGGTGGCGGCGGAGCTGGTGTCGGTGCTGTCCGTCGAGACGCCACCGGCGTCCTACTCGGGTGTCGTGCGCGTGGGTGAGCGGGAGATCGCGTCGCTGACGATCGAGAGCGTGCGGGAGTGCCTGCTGGTCAACCCGTCGCACCACGAGGTGTTCGCGGGAACGTTGCGGGAGAACGTCGATCCCTCCTCTTCCAGCGCGCTCGTCGACGAGGCCGTGGCCGCCGCGATGCTCACCGACGTGGTGGCCCTGCACTCCGAGGGCCTCGACTACGCCGTGCGCGACCGCGGCGCGAACCTCTCCGGCGGGCAGCGCCAGCGGTTGTCGCTCGCCCGCGCCCTGGCCGCCGACCCGGAGATCCTGGTGCTGCACGACCCGACCACCGCCGTCGACGCGGTGACCGAACAGCTCATCGCCCGCAACATCACGGCGCTGCGCCGCGGCCGCACGACGGTCGTG
>JASLAV010000332.1 GCA_030146905.1 Lentzea sp.
GCTCACCCAGGACGAGCAGGTCGAGTGCTTCCGCAACGCCGCACGGCACCTGGAGCCCGGCGGCCGATTCGTCATCGAGCTGGGTGTGCCGCCGCTGCGGTTCCTGCCGCCCGGCCAGGTCGCGGTGCCGTTCGACGTCTCGGAGCAGCATCTCGGCTTCGACACGTTCGACCTGGTCGAGCAGATCCTCGTTTCGCACCACTTCACCCGCGACGGCGACGACGGCCGCTACCGCCGCGGCAACTCCCGGCACCGGTACGCCTGGCCGGCGGAGCTCGACCTGATGGCACGGATCGCCGGGCTCGAGCTGGAACGTCGCGTCGCGGACTGGGACGGGGCTCCGTTCGTCCAGGACTCCGCGAAGCACATCTCCGTGTGGCGCAAGCCGGTCTGAGGCAGCCACCGGGCTGTCGATGCCGGCCGTGCCCGTCTCGGCACGACGCAGGAGTTCTAAGCCGTGTTCCGCTGGTTCTCCTGCTCCAGCGCCTCGGCCATCTCCACCCACACCTCGGCGCACCCGCGAGCCATGTCCGCGACCAGTTCCCGGCAGTGCGACGGCATCCCGGCGACGACCGCGTTCCACTCCCCCGGCGACACCGCGCGGGCCTCCAGCCAGCGCAGCACCATCCGCCCGTGCTCGGTGAACCGCAACGACGGGTCGCGCCGCAGGATCGGCAGGGTCGTGTCCGGCGCCCGCACCTCCGTCCGCGGAGACGACACCTCCGCCCGTTCCGCGGCCCGCATCCGTTCCGGCACGGGGTCGAGCCCCGCGCTCAGCCGGCGCCGCACGTCCCTCACGGTGCCGGGCGAGACACCCGCGATCCGTGCGACGTCCCGCAGCGAGGCGTCGGGCCGGTCGGTGATCACCTGACCGGCCAGCCGCCTGCCCGCCGCGGAGTTGACGGGCCTCACCTTGCCGTCCCTGCCGACGCGCACCGCGGCCTGTCCGCCCACGGCACGCCGCAGCACGCCGACGGACTTCGCCGCCAGGCCCGTCGCCGCCGCGATGGCGCGGTCGGACCACTGCGGGTGCGACCGCAGCAACCGCCGTGCGGCGGCCTCGCGGTCGGCGGTCGGCAGCGTCGGGATGTTCAGGGACACGGACAGGCCGAAGACGTCCTCCGCGGGACCGTCGACGTACTCGGCCTCGACCCAACGGCAGCCGCGCAGTGCCGCGGCCTTCACGCGGTGGGCGCCGTCGACGACCTTCATGGTCGCGCGGTGCACCACGATCGGTGGCAGATGGGCGCCGGACGACGCCAGCGTGCGGACGAACTCCTCGCTGCAGCCACCGAGTCGCGGAGAGTCCGCGGGGTGCAGCGCGTTGATGTCGACGAGCATGCGAAACCAAGCCCCCAGGCCGATTGTCCCCGGAACCCCCATTTGTCCGAGGACGACCTGGGCAGGCTATCTACTCGTTCAACGGGAGCGCCACTCGATCGCGGGACAGACGTCCATCACCATGCGCAGCCCCGCGTCCTTGGTCCGGCCGTAGGCCTCGTGGTCGACCACGCCGAGCTGGAACCACACGGCTTTCGCCCCGATGGCGACGGCCTCGTCCGCGAACTGGCCCGCGTCCTCCGACCGGCGGAACACTTCGACCACGTCGACCGGGAACGGGATGTCCGCCAGCGTCGCGTAGCCCTGCTCGCCGTGCACGGTCTCGGCCGACGGGTGCACCGGCACGATCTTCTTGCCGCGTTGCCGCAGGAACCGGGCGACGCCGTGTGCCGCGCGGGACGGGTTGTCCGAGAGCCCGACGATGGCCCAGACCTGGCAGTTCTCGAGGATCCACTCGACGTCTTCTCGCATGCTCCGAGCCTAACCTTGTGACGCCGGTCACATTCGTGACGAGCCTGTCGAAAGGTGGCGCCACCGATCGACGCGTGAGTACAAACGCACCGGACGCACCGGGGAAGAGGAGATCGAGATGCGGTTCATGGTCATCGTCAAGGCGAACGAGGACACCGAGAACGGTGTCATGCCGACGACCGAGGAGCTCACCGCGATGGGCGACTACAACGAGGAGCTCGTCAAGGCCGGCGTCATGCTCGCGGGTGACGGCCTCTACCCGAGCGCCAAGGGCGCGCGGGTCGCGTTCGACGGCAAGGGCGCGACGACGGTCATCGACGGCCCGTTCGCCGAGACCAAGGAGCTGATCGCCGGCTTCTGGATCTGGGAGCTGCCGTCGCTGCAGGACGCCGTCGAGTGGCTGAAGAAGGCGCCGTTCCGCACCGGCGAGGTCGAGATCCGGCAGGTCCACGGCCCCGAGGCGTTCGAGAGCGTCATCACGCCCGAGATCCAGGCTCAGGAGGACCGGCTGCGCGAGCAGATCACCGCCCAGACCTCGCAGTGAGTCCTGTGCGGACGGACGGCGCTCAGCGCCCGCGGCGGGTTTTCGCGCGCTTGGCAGGCGGCTTCTGCTGCTGCCGGGGTGCGGAACCCCGCCGCTGCTGCTGCTTCGCGGCCGGCTTCTGCTTCACGTCCGGCTCCTGCCGCGGCCCGCGGGTGCTGTTGACCGTGCGGCCTCGGACGATGCCGATCAGGTGCTCGATCAGCTCGGGGTTCTCGTCGCGGACGGGGAACGACAGCGCCACGCGGGACTGCGGTGCGTCCGTGAGCGGCTTGTAGGCCAGGTCCCTGCGGTGGTGCAGCCGCGCCAGCGACTGCGGCACCACCAGCAGCCCCACACCGGCCGCGACGATCTGGACGGCGTCCGCGGTGGTCTCCGGCCGTTCGACCGGCGGCTGACCGGGCGGTGACTCCCAGCCCAGCGTGTCGTCGAGCGGCTGCCACACGACGTGGCCCGCCAGGTCCTCGACGGACAGCTCGTCGGCGAGCTCCTGGTCCTTCGGGTGCACGACGACGGTCGTCTCGGTGTAGAGCGGGATGGCGTGCAGGTCCTCGCGGTCGCCGGGCAGCCGCAGCAGCGCGGCGTCGGCCTCGCCGGACCGCACCTTCTCCGCGGCCTCGGCCGCGGTCACCTGCACGAGGGTCAGCGGGGTGTCGGGCAGGCGGTCCTGCCAGACCCGCGCCCACTTGCCCGGCGTCACGCCTGGGACGTACGCGAGCGTGAACGATCCGGTCACGTGCTGAGGCTACCGGACGAGCCCGTTACTCTTTTCGTCATGAAGTCGCAGCAGACCATGAAACCCGCCACCGCCGCGAAGAAGCTGGGCGTGTACCTCGAGGCGACGCCCGAGGAGTTCCAGGCGGGCGTCGTGTCGCGCGACGAGCTGACCGAACTGCAGGCCAACCCGCCGGAGTGGCTGCGCGACCTGCGCCGCAACGGCCCGCACCCCAAGCAGCTGATCGCGCAGAAGCTCGGCGTCTCGACGTCGGCCCTGGTCAGGGCCGGTCTCACCGAGGCGCTCACCACCGAGCAGATCAACGCGATCAAGGAGGAGAACCCCGACTGGCTCGTGCGGGAGCGCGCGACCTACAAGGAGTTCCGCGCGGAGGAAGCGCGCCTGGCGGAGAAGGCGCGCACCGAGGAAGAGGCCTGATCCCGCGCGCTCAGCAGAGCACGAACGGGATCCGCAGGTCCCCGAGCTCCGCGCGCTCCGCTTCGGTGGGCGCACGCCGGCCGGTGCCCACCAGCAGCACGTCCTCGTCCCTCCACGACGCCGGGAACGCACCGCCGACCCGTTCCAGCACCTCACGGCACCGGGCGAGCGCGTCGGCGTGCGGCCGGCGGGCGTGGGGCAGGTGCGCGACCAGGTCCAGGTGGTGCAACGTCCACTCCCAGACGTAGGCACCCAGGTAGTCGGCGACGGCCAGCACCATGTCCTGCGTGCCGACCTTGAGCCTCGGGTCCGCGATCTGCGCCGCCCGCACCGCCGCCCTGCCCACGTCGTCGACGTGGTGCTTCAGCATCCACGGCTCGCCGTACGCGGCGGCGAGCCGGACGGTCAGCGCCGCCAGCGGGTCGTCCGAGGGTTCGTGGGCGACCTTCCAGTAGGTGACGGCGTCGTGCGTCACGGCGTCGGCGGTGGGCGTCACCAGGGTGATCAGCACGTCCTGCGCGTTGATCACGAAGTGGCACACCAGGTCCCGCACCAGCCAGTCCGCGCATCCGGACGGCCGCGTGAAGTCGTCGTCGGTCAGCTCGCCGACGGTGTCGAGCAGGTCGGACAGGGAACGCGAGAACAGGTCCACAGCCGCAAACTACAGCGGCCGCGTCGTTGCGCTGAGGAAACGACCGGAACGGGCTAGGTTGGGGCACATGGGCAAGTCCCCGGCTGTGGAGCTCGAGGTGGAGGACCGCGTCGTGCGGATCTCCAACCCCGACCGCGTCTACTTCCCCGCGCGCGGCGAGACGAAGCTGGATCTCGCGAACTACTACCTGTCCGTCGGTGACGGGATCGTCAGGGCGTTGCGGGAGCGGCCGTGCATGCTGCACCGCTTCCCCGAGGGCGTCACGGGCGAGAAGGTGCACCAGAAGAGACTTCCGAACGGCGCGCCGCCGTGGGTGAGGACGGTGCGGGTGCACTTCCCGCGCTACAACCGCCACGCGGACGAGCTGTGCGTCACGCACCTCGCCGACGTGATCTGGGCCGTGCAGATGTCCACTGTGGAGTTCCACCCGTGGAACTCGCGGGCGGCCGACACCGAGAAGCCCGACGAGTGGCGCATCGACCTCGACCCCGGTCCGGCGTGTTCGTTCGACCGCGTCCGGCGGGTGGCGCTGGTGGTGCAGGAGGTGCTGGCCGAGCTGGGCGCGACGGGGTTCCCCAAGACGTCCGGGTCGAAGGGGCTGCACGTCTACGTGCGGATCAAGCCGTCGTTCGGGTTCCAGGACGTGCGCAAGGCGGCTCTGGCGTTCGCGCACGAGGTCGAACGGCGCGCACCCGGCGACGTCGAGACCACGTGGTGGCGCAAGGACCGCGACCCGTCGCTGGTGTTCGTGGACTACAACCAGAACACGCGCGACCGCACGATTGCCTCCGCCTACTCGGTGCGCGGGCATCCGGAGGCGACGGTGTCGACGCCGATCAGGTGGGACGAGGTCCCGGACGTCGACCCGCGTGACCTCACGATCGCGACCGTGCCCGCGCGGTTCGCGGCGCTGGGCGACCTGCACGCCGGCATCGACGACGCGGTGTGGTCCATCGAACCGCTGCTGGAGTGGGCGGCCAGAGACGAGCTCGAGGTTCCCGATGAGCAGTAGCCCGATCAAGTTCTCCTCGCTCGACCAGCCGTTGTTCGGCGGGCTGGTCAAGGGCGACCTGGTGGAGTACCTGGACTTCGTGGCCGACCGGTTCGTGCCGGTGCTGCGCGGCAGGCCGCTGTCGGTGTGGCGGGTCCTGCGCGGCCAGGACCCGTTCATGCAGAAGAACGTCCCGAAGTACACACCGGACTACGTGAGGACGGTCGAGGTCTGGGCGGAGGCGTCGCACCGGCAGGTCAGGTACGCGTTGTGCGACGACGAGCAGACGCTGATGTGGTTCGCGAACCAGCGGGCCGTCGAGTACCACGTGCCGTTGTTCCTGGGCGACCACCAGACGCACATGGTGCTGGACGTCGACCCGCCGGAGGGCGCGGACTTCTCCGTGGTGGTCCAGGCCGCGTTCCTGATCCGCGAGGCGCTCGCCCAGGCGGGGCTGCGGGGTGCGGTGAAGACCAGCGGCGCCAAGGGCGTCCACATCTTCGTGCCCCTGACCCGGCACGACCCCGACGACGTCGCCGCGGCGACCAGGGCGACGGCGGCGCGGGCGGAGAAGCTCGACCCCTCGCTCGCCACCACCGCGTACATCAAGACGGAACGCGACGGGAAGGTCTTCCTCGACTCCACGCGTGCCTGGGGCGCCACGGTCGTCGCCGCCTACAGCCCGCGGCTGCGCGAGGGCCTGCCGATCTCGTTCCCGGTGCCGTGGGAGTCGCTGGCCGACGTCTCACCCGCGGACTTCACCGTGCGGACGCGGTTCGACGGCGACCCGTGGACGTCGCTGATGCCCGGTGAACAGGAACTGCCGGCCGATCTGGTCGCGGAGGGGCACACCATCCCGGTGGCACGCGTGGTCGCGATGCACGAGGGCAAGCGGCGCAAGGCTCAGCGGGAGCGCGAGAAGTAGGCCGCGAGCGGCAAGGTGACGTAGGCGACGCTCGTGAACGTCGGGCCCTACCAGGAGGTCGCCCGCCGAGGACAAGGGATTACGACGGGTCAGAACCCCGGAACGCGCCCCACCACAGCCCCAGGACGGCGGCGACGACCGTGGCCGTGATCCAGCCGGTGAAGCCGCTGCCGTCGAAATAGGCCCAGAACAGGCCGACGAACGGCGCGGGCACCGCGAACACCGCGTCGACCCGCAGCTGGGCGAGCAGGCCGCGAGGGGCGCGCGTCTCCGGGTCGGGCCGGACCGGGTTGTCCAGGCGCCGGCCACGGGGGTGCTTCGTCACGACCTTGCCGGACGGGTAGAGCGTCACCCCGTCGACGACGGCGACCCGCCCGCCGTGCAGCTCCACCGAGGAGGGCGACGGCAGCGTGACGAGCACCGGGTCGTAGTACACGGGAAGCCAGCGCTCGGTGGTTCCCTCGATCTCCAGCCACGACCGCACCATCAGGCCCGACTGCAACCGGATCCGCCGCACCTGCACGGTGACCGGCGAGGACCGGACCGATCGCACGGCCAGCAGGACCCGCGCCCCGCCGGCGAGGAGCACGAGCAGCGCCACCGCGACGGAGAAGGTCACGCCACCCAGTGCGCGGTCGGTCTCCAGGAAGAGGTCGGAACCGGGGATCACCGCGCGCGACGGGTCCGCCGGGTCGAACGCCACCTGCGTCTGCCGTCCCACGAACCGCGCTCCGTCCTCGTACGGGACGCGAGCCGACCCGGACGGCCACCGCACCTCGACCGCGCCGTCGGCGAACGAGACCACCGAGCCGACCTCGCGGGAGGCCATGGACGACAGGGCGTCACGACCATCCGAATAGGACAGCCACGAGAACAGCGAGACCACGCAGCAGACGAACAACACGATCGCCGTGGCGAGAACACCATGGCGCAGCGCACGAACCCGGGAACGCAACACGAGGAAACTCCAGGGGAGAAAGCGAAACGGCCCGGCGGAAGCCCGCCGGGCCGTTTCGACAGCTAACCGCACATCACTCGGTGAAGCCCATGTGGATGTAGTCGTACGGGCGGTTCGCGAACGCGACGGCACCGAAGTTCGCCACGTTGCTCTTCACCGCGACCGCGCCGGGCAGCTGGTAGACCGGCAGCTGGTGGCCCAGCTCCCAGATCTTCGCGTCGGCCTCGTTGGCGAGAGCGGCGCGCTTGGTGTCGTCCAGCTCCGCGTTGGCCTCGGCGAGCAGCTTGTTGATCTCGTCCGAGCCGATGCGGCCGTAGTTCTGGTTGGTGCTGGCCGGGTCGAGGGAGTAGATGCCCTTGCTGGACGAGATCGGCGTGGCCGAGGCCAGCCAGCGGAAGAACGTCATGTCGAAGTTGCCGACGTAGACGTACTGCTTGAAGAACTCGGCGGTCGGGACGGCCACGATGTCGATCTTCGCGCCGATGTCCTTCATCTGCGACTGGACCAGCTTCGCGAGGCTGTCCGAGATCGGGTTCGGCGTCGGGACGACCAGGCGGAGGACGAGCTCCTTGCCGTCCTTCTTGCGGGTCTCGCCCTCGAGCTTCCAGCCCAGCTCGTCGAGCGCCTTCTTCGCGGCCTCCTTGTCGAAGGACGCGATCGAGGAGTTGTCCTTGTACTCCTTGGTGCCGAGCAGGAAGAAGTGGTTGCCGGTGACCTGCGCGTCACCCTTGATCATGGAGCCGAGGATCGCGCGAGTGATCGACTTGACGTCGATGCCGCGCATGAGCGCGACGCGCAGCTTCGGGTCGCTCAGGATCGAGGAGCTCGCACCGTTGAAGGTGATGTGCGAGTAGTCGGGCGAGATCGCCTGGCGGACGGTGACGCCCTGGATGGACTTCGCGCGCTGGAAGTTCTCGACGCTCGCGCCGATGTCGAAGAAGTCGATCTGGCCGTTGGCGAGCGCGTCCGCGAGCGCGGTGCGGTCGACCTGGCGGAACGTGATCTTCTCCAGTTTCGGCTTCTCGCCCCACCAAGCCGAGTCCCTGACCACGGTCACGATCTTGGCGGTGCGGTCGATCGAGCCGATCTTGAACGGACCGGCGGTGACCTTCGGTGCGTCGGCCCAGCCCTTGTTGAACTCGTCGGCGGACGCCGCCACGGACTTCGGGTAGAGGGGCGAGAACATGCCCTTCCACTCGGCGAACTTCTTCTTGAAGGTCACCTTGACGTCCTGGTCGGTCGTGCCCTTCTCGACCTTCTCGACGTCCTCGTAACCGGTGGTGCCGGCGACGTCGTAGGACTTGTCGGTGCCGTTGAGGGCCTTCCACATGCCCTCGAAGTCCTGCCACGACAGCGGGGTGCCGTCCGACCACTTGGCCTTCGGGTTGATCTTGAACTCGAGGACCTGCGGGTCGCTGGAGGCGAGCTTGGCCTCGTCGAGGTAGTCCTTGTTGACCTCGATCGTCGAGTCCGGCTTCTGCTTGTACAGGTTCGGCATCACCGTGTCGATCATGCGACGACCGTCGGCGACGGTGCCGTCGACCTGGTTGTAGTTCCAGTTGTCCGGCAACTGGTCGACCGGCCAGCGGAACTCGCCGCCGTCCTTGACCTTGGACGCGTCCTGCGGGTTGATGTCCGCCTGCCCGATCGCGTTCTCCGTGCCCTTGAGCCCGGAGTCGGTCTTGTTGGGCCCCCCGCACGCGGTCAGCGTCAGGGCGACCGCTGCGACGGCGATCACTCCCACCTTGGTACGTCGACTCACTGTCGTGAACCTCCCTCGTGCCCGGACACCAGTTGCCGGGGACACTGTTCCTTCGCAGGTCTTCCGAAGCGACGGACGCATCAGAGGACCTGACGGATCTGGGCGAAGTGGCAGGCTGCCTCGTGGTCGGGCGCCTGGACCTCGCGCGGTGGTTCCACCTCGATGCACGTGCGCTGCTTCTCGGGAGGCAGCGACGCGTGCAGGAAGCACCGGGTGCGGAACCGGCAGCCGGACGGCGGGTTCGCCGGGCTCGGCAGGTCGCCGGTGAGGATGATCCGCTCTCGCCGGCGCTCCTTCACGGGATCGGGGATCGGGATCGCCGACAGCAGCGCCTGCGTGTACGGGTGGCGCGGTGCCTCGAAGACCGAGTTCACCTCGCCGATCTCGATGATCTTCCCGAGGTACATGACGGCCACCCTGTCCGCGATGTGGCGCACCACCGACAGGTCGTGGGCCACGAACAGGTAGGCCAGGCCCAGCTTGGACTTGAGCTCCTCCAGCAGGTTGATGACACCCGCCTGGATGGAGACGTCCAGCGCCGACACCGGCTCGTCGAGCACGACGAGCTTCGGCTGGAGCGCGAGCGCCCGCGCGATGCCGATGCGCTGGCGCTGACCGCCGGAGAACTCGCCGGGGTAGCGCGACAGCTGCTCAGGACGCAGGCCCACGAGCCGCATCAGCTCCGGCACTCGCCGGTTGATCTCGTCCTTCGGGTGACCGTGGACCTGCATCGGCTCGGCGATGCAGTCGTAGATCGTCAGGCGCGGGTCGAGCGACGCCATCGGGTCCTGGAACACCACCGACATGTCGCGGCGGATCTCGAAGCGGCGCTTCTTGTCCACGGCGGACACGTTCGTGCCGAGCACCGAGATCTCGCCGCTCATCGGCTTCTGCAGGCCGAGGATCTCCATCAGCGTCGTGGTCTTGCCGCAGCCGGACTCGCCGACGAGGCCGAGGGTCTCGCCCTCGCGGATGTCGAACGAGATGCCCGCGACGGCGTGCACCGTGCCGACGCGGCGCTTGAACACCACGCCCTTGTTGACGGCGTACTCCTTGACGAGCTGGTCGAGCTCCAGCACCGTCTCGCGCTGCTCGCGCGGGATCTTCGCGACCTCCGGCTCGGCGGCCACCTCGGCACCGAAGATCTCCACCGCGGCCTCCGCGCCCTCGGCGTCGGTCGCGGCGATCTCGTTGGTGCGGATGCACGCGGCGCGGTGCTCAGCCGAGCCGTCCACGTCGAACAGCGGCGGCTCGGCGGTGTGGCAGGCGTCGACGACCATCGGGCAGCGCGGTGCGAACGGGCAGCCGGGCGGCAGGTCCGTGAGCGACGGCGGCTGGCCCTTGATCGGCACCAGCGCCTGCTTCTCGCTGACGTCGAGACGCGGGATCGAGCCGAGCAGGCCGAGCGTGTACGGCATGCGCGGCTGCTGGTAGATGTCGTCGACCAGGCCGGTCTCGACGGCGCGGCCCGCGTACATGACCATCAGCCGGTCCGCGAACCCGGCGACGACGCCGAGGTCGTGGGTGATGATCACGATGCCCGCGCCGGTGACCTCCTGCGCGGTCTCGAGCAGCTGCAGCACCTGCGCCTGCACCGTCACGTCGAGCGCGGTCGTCGGCTCGTCGGCGATGATCAGGTCGGGGTCGTTGGCGATCGCCATCGCGATCACCGCGCGCTGCCG
>JASLAV010000343.1 GCA_030146905.1 Lentzea sp.
CTCCTCCCAGGCGCATTCGCACTCGACGGAGACGTAGACCGGTGTGCCCTCGCCGTTGCGGCTCACGCTCACCTGGTGCCGGTCGAACGTGACGTGGTCCCAGACCTCGGCGGGTCCGGCGATGCGCGGGAAGTCGTCGAGCCCTTCGCCGAAGGCGTCCCACATCTCGCGGTAGTACTCGAAGGCGGCTGGCGCCGCTTCGGCGAGCGCGGTGGCGTCCAGCGCGAGGAAGGTGCGGATGGCGGCGTGGAAGTCCTCGGGCGCGGGATCGTTCACGTAGTAGTCGTCGACGACGAACGACAGGGACGCACCGCCGAACAACGGCACGGGGACCGGCGCGCTGACGAGGCAGCCGTACTCGTCCTCGGTGACGGGGCCCAGCCCGGGAATCTCCACCCCGGAAGCCTAGTGGCGCAGGGCGAGCTCCGCGGCCAGGGCTTGGCGCATGACCTCCTGCGGCGCCGGCATCCCGGTGAACTGCTCCACCTGGCCGAAAGCCTGGTGCAGCAACATGTCCAGCCCGGTCGCGAGCCGTGCTCCCGTCTCCGCCACCGCCTCCGCCACCGGGGTGGGCCACGGGTGGTAGATCACGTCGAGCACGTACGGCGCGCGGGCCAGCGCCGACGCCAGCGGCACCGTCGCCTCGGCCGGCACCGTCGACACCAGCACGTCGGAGGCTCCCGCGAGAACGGCGAGGTCCACAGAGGACACGTCCAGCACCTCGACGGGAACCCCTACGCGATCGGCGGTCAGGAGGGCCTCGGCCGCGCGTGCGGGATCCCGCACCACGAGGGAGGCGGACTTGACGCCCAGCTCGGCGAACGCCGCCAGAGCGGCCGTCGCCGTCCCGCCCGCACCGAGCACGACGCCGTGCACACCGCCGGAGAAACCCTTCTCCCGCAACGCACCCACGACGCCGTCGACGTCGGTGCAGTCGGCGTGCCAGCCGGATTCACCGCGCACCAACGTGTTCGCGGCGCCCACGGCCGAAGCACGCGGGGTCACCGACGACGCGAACGCCAGTGCCGCGCGCTTCGTCGGCATCGTGCACGACAGGCCGGCCCACTCCGGTCCCAGTGACGAGACCAGAGCGGGTACACCGGCCTCGGAGCACTCCAGGCGCGTGTACTCCCAGTCGAGGCCCAGCGCGGCGTACGCGGCGTTGTGCAGCGCGGGAGAGAGGGAGTGCTCGATCGGCGAACCGATCACCGCCGCCCTGCGCACTAGTACACGCCTTCCCGCTGGGCCTTCTGGTCGTTCGCGTTGTGCTCCTCGAACGTCGTCGCGAAGCACGACGTCCCGTTCTTGTCGCACTTCACGAAGTACAGGATGTCGCCGCCCTCCGGCTTCAGGGCCGCGGCGACGGCCTGCTGCGACGGCGAGCCGATCGGCGTCGGCGTCAGACCGGGCGAGACGTAGGTGTTGTACGGGCCCGACGCCGCGCGGTCCTCGTCCGAGGTGCGGATGTGGGGCTGGTTGAGCTTGTAGTTGATCGTGGAGTCGAACTGCAGCGGCATCGGCTTCTTCAGGCGGTTGTAGATCACCTGGGAGACCTTGCCGAAGTCCTTCTCGATGGCTTCCTTCTCGATGAGCGAGGCCATCACGAGGATCTCGTACGGCCGGAAGCCGGTGTTCACGGTGCCGCCGGGAATGCCGGCGCCCTGGAGCTTCTGGGCGGAGGAGACGACCACGCTGCGGATCAGCTCGACGGCGGAGACACCCGGCTTGACCTGGTACACACCGCGCATGATCAGACCCTCGAGGCGGAACTGGGGCTCGGCGCGCTTCACGTCGGCCAGCGCCCAGTCCGGGACGCCGAGGGCGACGGGGTCGGTCTGCTCGGCGGCGGCCTTGATCTCCTCGACCGACAGGCACTTCTTCTGCCCGTCCTTCTCCGTGCAGCTCGCCGCGGCGAGCTTGGAGTAGACGCCGGGCACGGCCTTGCCGTCGGCCTGGATGTCGTTGAGCTTGAGGCCACCGATGATCTGGACGGCGGGGACGCGGGTCTTCGGGTCGACCATGCGGGCCACGGCCTGCTCGCCCGACATCTTCGTCTTCATCAGGTAGAAGCCCGGCTGGATCGACGTCACGCGGGCGTCGGTCTTGGCGGCCTCGATGAAGGCGCTCGCGGAGGCGACGACGCCGTTGTCGTACAGGGTCGACGCGATCTTGCTGGTCACGTCGCCGTCCTGGACCTCGACGATGGCGTCCGCCTCACCGCTGCCCGTGTAGTCCTCGAAGGAACCGATGCCGCGCAGCTCCTGGTAGCCGTAGTAGGCACCGCCCATGCCCACTGCCAGCACCATGGCCACGACGAGCCACAGGACCGTCTTCTTGCGCTTCTTCGCCTTGGCGCGCGCGTTGTCGCGCTCGCGGTCGCGCTTGAGAGGGCGTCGTTCTTCCACATCAGGGTCGGTGAACAACCCGAGATCGTCGCTCACAACTCGTCCTTTCGGGCGGCCACAAAGCGTGCCCGTGCGTCCAGCCAAGACTGCAGGATCTCGACAGCGGCGGCCTGGTCGACCACGGCACGCTGCTTCTTGCCCTTCACACCGCGCTGCGCCAGCACCCGGCTCACCACGACCGTCGTCAGTCGTTCGTCGGCGAGCCTGACCGGCACGGGGGCGACCCGTGCGGCCAGCGCGGCAGCGTACGCGGTCGCCGCTTCCGCTGCCGGGCCGTGCCTGCCTGCCAATGTCTTGGGCAGACCGACCACGATCTCGACGACGTCATGCTCGGCCACGAGACGTACGAGCTCCGTGAGATCCGAGCCGCGCTTCCCGTCTCGCTGCAGGGTAACCAGCGGAGTCGCCAGAAAAGCACCTGGATCGCTGAGGGAAATTCCCACGCGAACCGACCCGACGTCGACGCCGAGCCTCCGTCCGAGGCCCGGATCGTCGACGCCAGGTGCGTCAGTGCTGCTCAAGCACCTTGTCCAGTTCGTTCGTGAGGGCCGTGATGGCCTCCGGAACGCCACCGGGGTTCGTGCCGCCGCCCTGGGCCAGGTCCGGCTTGCCGCCACCGCGGGCGGCGATGGCCGGGCCGAACACCGGGACGAGCTTGCCGGCGGCCAGGCCCAGGTCGCGAGCGGCGGACGTCGTGGCGACCACGAAGCTCACCTTGTCCCCGTCGACCGAGAACAGGGCCACCACACCCGGCTTGTTGCCGAGGCGGTTGCGGACCTCGCCACCGAGGGTGCGCAGGTCGTTGCCCGGCACGCCCTCCAGGCCGAGGGCCACGAGCGACAGGCCGCGGACGTCGAGGGCCTTGTCGGCCAGCGACCCGGCGTTGCCGAGCAGCTGGGCGGCGCGGACCTTCTCGAGCTCCTTCTCGGCGGACTTCAGGCGCTCCACCAGCGACTCGATCCGCTCCGGCAGGCCGTCGGAGGTGACCTTGAGCATGTCGGAGAGGTTCTGCACGATGGCGCGTTCCTTGGCCAGGAACCGCATGGCCTCGATGCCGACGTAGGCCTCGAGACGGCGCACGCCCGAGCCGACCGACGACTCGCCGAGCAGCGTGATCGGGCCGATCTGCGACGAGTGCTCGACGTGCGTGCCACCGCAGAGCTCGCGCGACCAGGGGCCGCCGATCTCGACGACGCGCACGGTCTCGTCGTAGGTCTCGCCGAACAGGGCGACGGCGCCCATGTCCTGGGCACCGGCCATGTCCGTGTACACCACGGAGACCGGCAGGTCCTTGCGCACGGCGAGGTTCGAGACCTCTTCGATCTCGGAGCGGGCCTCGCCGGACAGGCCACCGGTCCAGGCGAAGTCGAGGCGCAGGTAGCCGGGCTTGTTGTACGAACCGCTCTGCAGGGCCGACGGGCCGAGCACCTGGCGCAGGGCGGCGTGCACGACGTGCGTGCCCGAGTGGCCCTGGCGGGCGCCGACGCGCCACTCCGGGTCGACGCGGGCCTCGACGTGCTCGCCCTCGGCGATCTCACCGGACTTCACGCGCACCTGGTGCACCCACAGCTTGCGGGCGACCTTCTGCACGTCGAGCACTTCCAGCTCGGCGTTGCCGGTGACGATCGTGCCGGCGTCGGACTCCTGGCCACCGGACTCGGCGTAGAGCGGCGTGCGGTCGAGGACGACCTCGACGATGTCGCCCTCCTTGGCGCTGGAGATCCGCTGCCCGTTCAGCACGATGCCGCGCAGCGTGGCCTCGGAGGCGAGCTCGGTGTAGCCGGTGAACTCGGTCGGGCCCTTCTCCAGCAGCTCGCGGTACACCGACTGGTCGCCGTGGCCGGTCTTCTTGCCGGCGGCGTCGGCCTTGGCGCGGGCGCGCTGCTCGGCCAT
>JASLAV010000517.1 GCA_030146905.1 Lentzea sp.
CATGGCGACGCACTCGCCCCAGCCCTCCGCCTCGTCCGACACGGCCCTGAGCAGCAGCAGCTGCCGCGCGGTCTGCGTGCCGAACGACGTGCGGAACGGGGACTTCAGCGGCATCTCGATCCAGCGGATCTCCACCCCGGACAACTTCACGACGCTGTGTTCCTCTCGACGACGTACCAGCCGGACCTGTCGAACCCGGTGATGCGGGCACCCGCGGCGAGCAGCTCGCCCAGGACCTCCCGCACCGCGTAGCGCCACTCGGTGGCCGCGGCCGGGTTCGTGGCCCGCAGCGCCTCGACGTCCGGCGGTACCGCGACGAGGACGGTGTCCGCCCCCGAGCAGGTTCCCCGCACCGGCAGACCGTCCTCGGAGATCCCGAGGCCGATCACGCCGGTGGCGGCGACGGTCCGCGGCCGGCCCTCGCACGCGGCGACGACCTCCGGAGAGGCGATGCGCCACCTGACCAGCAGCCGGTCGGTCTCGCCGCCGCCGTTGATGTGGTCGTCCATGTGGCCGTAGAAGTCCGGCAGGTACTCGGTCGCGTCCGCGGCGAGCTTGCCCAGGTTGAAGTGGGCGTTGCGGCGCACCAGCGGGTCGAACGTCCAGGTGACCTCGGTGAGACCGCGTTCCAGTGCCCACGTCCGCTGGTCGAGCTTCATCGCGTAGCCGACGTTGCGGCCGCGCATGCCCGCCGCCACGCCCGCGATGTGGCTGTGCAACGCGCCCGCGGCCGGCGGCGAGCAGAAGCCGATGCAGGCGCCGACCAGCTCGTCGCCGTCGAACGCACCCGCGACGTAGCTGCCGGCCTTGGTCATCGCCCTCAGCAGCTCCGCGGTGACGGGGGGAGTGCCGCCGTCACCGGTCGGACGCCAGATCGACTCGTACAACCGTTGTGTGGCCACCAGTTCCGCGTACTCGGTGAGCTGGCGGACGACCACGCTCTGCTTCACCAACGTCATGTCAGCTCCTTCACGAGCGCCGAGAGCAGGGCGGTGCGCGGGCCGAGCTCCGACACCAGCACGTGCTCGCTCTCGGCGTGCGCGCCACCGCCCACCGCGCCGAGCCCGTCGAGCGTCGGAACGCCCACGCCCGCGGTGAAGTTGCCGTCGGAGGCCCCGCCGACCGCGGCCTGCGCCAGCGCGAAGCCGGCCAGCCCCGACGCCAGCTCGAACAGCGCGGCCGAGGCCGAGAGCTCCATCGGCGCGCGGTTCGGGCCGCCGGTCACCTCGACCTTGGCCCCGTCGAGCACGGGTTCCAGTGCGCGCATCGCCTCGTCCACGCGGAGCTGTTCGGCGAGGTTGCGCACACGGACGTCCACCATGAACTTCCCTTGTGCGGGAACGGTGTTCGTCGTCGTGCCGGAGGAGAGGACCGTCGGCACGACGGTGGTGCCGGCGGCGGGATCCGCCAGCCGCGACACGGCGAGGACCTGGTGCGCGGCCTCGATCGTCGCGTTGACACCGCGTTCGGGTTCGAGCCCGGCATGAGCCGCACGGCCGTGCAGCGTCACCTCGTACATGGACGTGCCCTTGCGCTCGGTCTTCAGGGCGCCGCCGTCCGCCGATCCCTCGGTGACGAGCACGGCCTCGTGCTCCACGGCCTCCGCCTCGATCAGCCCGCGCGACGACGGCGACCCGATCTCCTCGTCGCCGGTAATCAGAACCGTGACGCCGTCGGGAGAGCCGAGCGACGCGACGGCGTGGAAGATCATCGCGACGCCGGTCTTCATGTCGAAGCAGCCGGGCCCGCGCAGCACGCCGTCGCGCACCTCGAACGGGATCCGCTCCAGCGTCCCGATCGGCCACACCGTGTCGTGGTGGCCGAGCAGCAACACCTTGCGGGGCCCCGAACCCAGCCGCCAGCGCAGGTGCGTGCGGCCGTCGAGCACGATCCGCTCCGGCGACGCGCCGAGCAGTGCGGAGCCCACCTCGGCGGTGACCTCCGCGCTGCGGGCGACCGCAGCCAGGTCGGTGGACGGCGACTCGCAGTTCACGAGCCGCTCGATGTCGTCGAGCAACGTCATCTCAGGACACCTTCGGCGTTGCGCGGACACCCATGTGCACGTACTCCTCACCCGTGGGCAGCGAGTAGAACACGACGGACGTCCAGCTCTCGTTCTCCGACATCCGGCACAGGAACGTGGAGTCGTCGACCGGCACGAGGCCGACCTCCGGCGGGTCGGGGACGAGGCCGGCCAGGGGACCGGTGACCGTCACCTTCAGCCGCAGCCCGTCCTCGCCCTCGGTGATCTCCATGTGCGTCGACTCCCGCTCGTAGCGGCCGACGTACCGCGCGGGGTCGATGGACGGCGGCTGCGCGGCCGGTTCCATCGGGCGCGGCATGGCCACGCCCGCGACCTCGGCGAAGATCTCGCGGTAGAGCTCCAGGTAGATCTCCCGCGCGTGGTCGCCGTTGGTCAGCAACGTGACCGCGAGCCCCTGCTCCGGCAGCAGGCGCAGGAACGCCGACTGCCCGATCGTGTTGCCGTCGTGGCCGATCAGCCGGTGACCGTCCCAGTCGAACCGGATCCAGCCGATGCCCCACGAGTCGCCGAGCACGTTCGGGTCCGGCACGTCGGTCTGCTTCTCGGTCATCGCGGCGGCGGACTGCTCGGACAGCACCCGAGTGCCGTCGTGCGCCAGGCCGCCGTCGAGGTGCATGCGCGCGAACGCCAGCACGTCCTCGGTGGTCGAGAAGATCGTCCCGGCCGGGCCGAGGGAGCGCGGCAGCTGCCAGACCGGTGCCGGCACCTGCTTGCCGTCCTCGTCGACGTGCCCGACGGCGGCGCGGTGCAGCAGCGCCTCCTCCGGCAACGTGCCGGTGCGGGTGAGACCGAGCGGGGTGAAGAGCTTCTCCCGCATGGCCGCGTCCCAGCTCTTGCCGGTGAGCTTCTCGATCACCCTGCCCGCGAGCACGAACCCGGCGTTGCTGTAGGAGAACGTCGCGCCGAGCGGGTGGTTCTGGGGGGAGTCGGCGAGCAGCCGGGTGTAGAGCTCCAGGCAGTCGTCGCCGCGGCCGGTGTCGGTGAACAGGTCGCCGTCGATGCCGCTGGTGTGCGTGAGCAGGTGGCGCATGGTCACCTTCTGCTCGACGACCGGGTCCTTCAGCTTCAGCTCCGGCAGCACGTCGGCGATCGGCGCGTCGAGGTCGAGCAGGCCCTCGTCCACGAGCTGCATGACGACCGTCGACGTCCACACCTTGCCGATCGAGCCGATCTGGAAGACCGAGTCGTCGGTGACCTCCACGCCGGTCGCGGTGTTGAGCACGCCGTGGTGGGCCTGGACGACCTCGCCCCGGTAGAGGATGCCGAGTGCCGCGCCCGGAACGCCGTGCTTCGTCGCGAGCGCCGAAAGCCTGCGCTGCCAGTGCTTCGCGTCGAGGGGCCTGCGTCCGGTCGCGTGCTCGCGCACCCAGTCGACGACGCGGCGGTTGAAGTCCTCGCGGTGCGACGGCTTGCCGTTGAGGATGAACAGGTGCGACTCGTCCGGGTAGAGCACGAGCTTCGCCGGCACGGAGTTCTGGCGCAGCGCGGTGAACCACTGCTCGGCCTGGCCGACCGGGCACCTGTCGTCGGCGGCGCCCTGGTAGACCAGTGTCGGCGTGCGGACGTCGCCGACGAGCGTCAGCGGCGACAGCTCCGCGATGTGCTCGCCCCGACCGCCCAGTTCCAGCTCGGTGAGGTAGTGCCCGCCGTCGGACGTGCCGGCCATGCTGCTCAGGTCGCTCACCACACCACCGGCGACGGCGGCGGCGAACCTGCTGTCGCGGCTGGTCAGGTAGCAGGTCATGTAGCCGCCGTAGCTGTAGCCGGTGACGGCGAGCTTCGCCGGGTCGGCGAGGCCCTCCTCGACGAGCTGGTCGAGCGGCTCCAGGAAGTCCTCGGCGTCGGCCTTGCCCCACGCGCCGAGCGCCGCCTTGTAGAACTCCTCGCCGTAGCCGTCGCTGCCGCGCTGGTTGAGCGTCAGCACCGCCCAGCCCTGCTCGGCCAGCACCTGGTGGTAGAGGTGGACGGGGTCGGCGGTGCCGTTCCACGCGTTGTGCGGGCCGCCGTGGATGTCGAGCAGCAACGGCAACGGGCCCGTGAGCTCCGGGTCGCGCAGCAGCCAGCCGTGCACGACGGTGCCGTCGGAGATGGTGAACTCGCGCTCCTCGCGAGCGACCACCCGGGACTTGCAGTGTTCGGTGTGGACGGTGACGTCACCGGTGGCGAGGTCGACGGTGGCGACCTCGCCGTACGACGTGGGCGAGCTGAGGACGACGGCTGCGACACCACTTGCGACCGAAAGCCCTGACACGACACGGGAGTCGCCACCCAGGACCAGCCGAGGCTCGCCACCGCCGAGGTCCACGGAGTAGAGCTGGGTGCAGCCGCGGTCGCGGGCGCAGAACAGCACCGCGTTG
>JASLAV010000577.1 GCA_030146905.1 Lentzea sp.
TTCCGGTGGGGCGCTTGAGATCGACGTCCGGGCGGTCCCAGTACGCGCAGGGGCCCATGATCTGGTAGTAGCCGAACAGCGGCCACTTCGCGCCGTCGCGGACCGCGTCGCGTTCCATGTACTTGCGGCCACCCTTGAACGGGGTGTCGTTGCACAGGATCGAGTACAGGGTGGCGGTCTGCGCGTCCGGGTAGCGCGCCTGGACGTTCACCTGCGCGGGCAGGGCTCCCGCCAGCTGGGCGAACGTCCTGGCGGCGCCGTCGAACGACTCCCCGGAGTAGAGGGACGCGCGCAGCACGAAGTCCAGCGCCACCGCGTCGTAGGTGCCCTCCGGCAACGTCACGGGCTGCTCGGACAGCTTCGCGCGGGTCCGCTCGTAGGCCTGGCGGACCTCCTCGCCGGTCTTGCCGAGGTGGTAGACGTCGTCGTACTTCGCCACCCACGGCAGGAAGTCGACGCGGAACCGGCGCTCGAAGCCCATGCCCCAGTCGTCGAACACACCCTGCCACGGCGCGGTGAAGTCGGCGTTGGAGTCCAGCACGATCCTGTCGACCGTCCTGGGGAAGTAGGTCGCGTAGTACGCGCCCATCCAGCTGCCGCCGGAGTAGCCGAGCCAGCTGACCGACTTCCTGCCGAGGAGCTGGCGCAGCAGGTCCAGGTCCTTCACGGTCTGGTCGGTGGTGATGTGGCGGCCCAGCTCGCCGGACTTGGTCTGGCAGAACTTCGCCTGCAGCTCCATTCCGTCGTAGATCAGGTCGAGGTTCGCCTCGCTGCGGTCGCGCGGATCGGCCGTGCCCAGCGCCTGGAACTGGCCGCACGTGACGTTGCTGCTGGCGCCGGTGCCGCGCGGGTCGATGCCGATGATCTCGGCGTCGTCGCTGAGCCTCGGGCGGTCGAGGTAGACCAGCGGCAACGAGCGCCCTTCACCGCCGGGCCCGCCGGGGTTGGTGAAGACCGTCGTCTTGGCCTTGCCGTTCTTGGGCGTGAGCCGGCTGACGGCGATGGTGACGGTCTTGCCGTTGCGCGGGTTGTTCCAGTCCATCGGTGCGGTGAAGCTGCCGCACTCCAGCCGTTCGATGCCGGGCGGTGCTCCTGGCGGCGGCGACTGGAAGCACTTCTGCCAGGCGATGGTCTGCGCCGGTGCGGCCTGGGCCTGCGGTGCGACCAGGAGTGCTGTCGCGGTCACCACCAGGACCGTCGCGGTCCTCTTGCGGTTCATGAGTTCTCCTGCCAGCCGAGCTGGGCGGCGATCTGACGCGCCTTCGCGAGCGGGTTGCCCGCGCTCTCACCGGGCGCGGGAAGCGGAACGCCCGGACACGTCAGGTCCTTGGTGGGCGTGACGCCGTCGACGAGGTAGCGCTCGACGACGTCGTTCACGCACGGGTTGCCGAACCCGTAGATGCCGTGGTCGCCCTCGTCTTCAACGGTGAGCAGCACGGAGTTGTCGAAGTTCTTGTGCGCCTGCTGCGCGGCTTCGAGCGACGTCGCCGGGTCGCGGACCGACTGGACCATCAACGTCGGCGCGACACCGATCCCGGTGGGCTGCTTGAGCTTCACGTCCGGCCGGTCCCAGAACGCGCAGGGGCCCGTGACCTGGGTGTAGCCGACGAGGGGCCACTTGGCGCCGTCCCTGGCGGCGTCGCGCTCCAGGTACTTCCTGCCACCCTGGAACGGCGTGTCGTTGCAGAGGATCGCGTACCCGGTGCCGGTCTGCGCGTCCGGGTAGCTCGCCAGCGCGTTCATCCGCGTGGGCGCCACACCGGCGAGCTCCGCGAGGGTCTGCGCGGCGCCGTCGAAGGAGTCCTTGGTGTAGAGGGCGGTGCGCAGCATCAGGTCCAGTGCCTGCGCGGTGTAGACGCCTTCGGGCCGGGTCACGGGCTGCTCGGCCAGCTTCGCGCGCGTGCGTTCGTAGGCCTGGCGAACCTCTTCACCGGTCTTGCCGAGGTGGTAGACGTCGTCGTACTTCGCGACCCAGGGAAGGAAGTCGACGCGGAACCGGCGCTCGAAGGCCATGCCCCAGTCGTCGAAGTGCTTCTGCCACGGCGCGGTGAACTCGACGTTGGAGTCGAGCACGATCCGGTCGAGGGTCTTGGGGAAGTACGTGGCGTAGTAGGCGCCCATCCAGGAGCCGCCGGAGTAGCCGAGCCAGCTGACCTTCTGCTTGCCGAGCACCTGGCGCAGCAGGTCGAGGTCCTTCACCGTCTGGTCGGTGGTGACGTACCTGCCGAACTCGCCGGACTTGGCCTGGCAGAACTTGGCGTGCAGCTCCATCGCGCCGTAGATCAGGTCGAGGTTGGCCCTGCTGCGGTCACGCGGGTCGGTCTGGCCGTCCGGCACGAAACCGCCGCACGTGACGTTGCTGCTGGCACCGGTGCCGCGCACGTCGATGCCGATGATCTCGGCGTTCTCGCTGAGCTTCGGCCGGTCGAGGTAGAGCAGCGGCAGGGTGCGGCCGGGACCGCCGGGGCCACCGGGGTTGGTGAAGACCGTGCTCTTCGCCGTGCCGGTGCCGGGCCGCAGCCGGCTGACCGCGATGGTGATGGTCTTGCCGTTGTTCTGGTTGTTCCAGTCCATCGGGGCGGTGAAGCTGCCGCACTCCAGCCGTTCCGTGCCCGGCGGCGCGCCGGGCGGCGGCTCCTGGAAGCACTGCTGCCACTGGATCTCCTGCGCGGCGAGCGCCGGCGGCGTCTGGGCCAGGGCCTGTGGGGCGACGAGCAGACTCGTGGTCGTGGCGACGGCTAATGCCGCCGCTAGTTGCCTGCGGTGCATTTCGGTGGTTCCCCCTCCTGCCGGCCGAAACGACCGGCAGGGTCCAGCTCATCGCCTCACGAGGGGGGCGAACATCGGCCTTTGGGTGGCAACCACCTACAACTCTGGTCTTACGCCGACCGGCAAAATCCCTGATGACGTTCGTCATCCAACGCACCAGGGCCGCCCCTCGAGCTAGGGACGGCCCTGGCGGTGAGCTGCCGGATCAGCAGGACTGCTTGTAGAAGTACTTCGAGTTGGCGTCCGCGTCGTCCTTCGTGATCGCGACCAGCTCGGTCTCGATGTCCCGCTTGGTCTCCTTGCCGTCGATGGCGGCGATCGCCTGTTCGACGCCCTGCTTGCCGATCGTGGCGGGGTCCTGGGCGATGAGCGCCTGCACGGTGCCCGCCTTCAGGTCCTCCACCTGCTTGGGCGATGCGTCGAAGCCGACCAGGTTCACCGCGCCGGTCTTGCCCGCGTTGCGCAGTCCCGTCGCCGCACCCTCGCCGCTGTTCAGGTTCGTCGCGAAGACACCGATGAGGTCGGGGTTCGCGGCCAGGGTCGCCGTCACCTTCGAGGCCGCGGTGGCGGGCTCGTTGTCGGTGTACTGCTGACCGATGTACTTGAGGTTCGGGAAGCTCTTGATGGCGTCTTCGAAGCCCTTCGCGCGGGCGTCGGTGGTGGACGTGCCGGCCTTGGTGTTCAGCACCAGCACCGAGCCGGACTTGCCTGCCGTGAGCTTGTTGAGCGTCTCGGCGGCGAGCTTGCCGCCCTGCTCGTTGTCGGAGGAGATGGAGGACAGGGCGATCGAGGTGTCCTGGAGCTTCGTGTCGACCTCGACGACCTTGATGCCCGCGTCCTTGAGCTGCTTCATCGGACCGGCCATGGCCTTGTCGTCGGTCGGCGCGATCAGGACCGCGGCCGGCTTGGAGGCGAGGACGCCCGTGACGATCGGGGTCTGCTGGGCCGCGTCGAACTTGGCGGGCGCCTGGGTGTCGACCTCGTAGCCGGCGGCCTTGGCCGCTTCCTGGAAACCGCACTGCATCGAGATGTAGAACGGTTCCGCCGTGATGCCGGGGATCAGCACGAGCTTCTTGTTCGTGGCCGGGTCGCTCGAACCCGAGTCACCGATCTGGCCACCCCCGCCACACGCGGAGAGGAGGAATGCGGCTGAGACGACCACTGCGGAGCGGATCTTCATCGGTCCAGCACCTTTCCCTAGCGTTGGTTGCGCGCCCGCCGCCGCGTCTGGTCCAGCCACACGGCGGCCACCAGCACGACCGCCACGGCGATCGGCTGCCAGAACTCCTTGACGCCGATGATCACGAGCCCCTTCTCCAGCACCGCCGGGATGAACACGCCGAAGACCGTACCCAGCGCCGAACCCGTGCCGCCGAAGATGCTCGTGCCACCCAGTACGACGGCCGCGATCGCGTTCAGGTTGTCCGTCTCGTGGCCGGTGACGACAGCGACGCGGAAGAACGCGTTGCCCATGAAGCCCGCGAGACCCGCGAGACTGCCCGCGAGCAGGTACACCTTCGTGAGGTGGCCTCGCACCGAGATGCCGACGCGGCGCGCCGCCTCCTCGTTCGAGCCGACGGCGTAGGTGTAGCGGCCGAAGCGCGTGGTGGACAGCAGGAGCGCGCCGAGAGCGGTGACGACCGCGGCCACGATCACGATGTTCGGGATGCCGAAGTACGTGCCGGAGCCGAACGTGCGGTTCAGCCTGTCCGGGATGCCGGAGACGTTGGAACCGTTGTTGAGCAACAGGGCCGCGCCCTGCGCCGCGCCGAACGAACCCAGGGTCACGATCAGCGGCGGGATCTTCGCGCGGGAGATCAGCAGACCGTTGAGCAGACCCCACACCGCACCGCTGACGACCGCGACCAGCAGGCCGAACCCGATCACGCCCCAGCCGGCGTTCGTCGCGTCACCGCCGGACACCGCGTTCATCGCCATGGCGGAGGAGACGGACGCGAACACCAGCACCGATCCCACCGACAGGTCGATGCCGGAGGTGATGATCACGAACGTCATGCCGACCGAGAGCACCAGCAGCACCGCGGTCTCCGCGAGCAGGAACTGCAGCGTGGTGACCTGGAAGATCGCGTCGGGGCGGATCGCGCCGAACACGGCGACCAGCACCAGCAGCACCAGCCCGATCCACAGCGTGTTCGCGCCGGCCAGCCGCTTCACCAGCGGGATGCGCTTCTGGTCCTGAAGAGCTGACATCGTTGTCCTCTCGTCAGTGGTCACGCCGCGTCCTCCTGGGTCAGCGCGCCGGTCATCGCCCCGACGAGTTCCTCGACGCTGGTGTCCGCGGCCTTGAAGCGGGCCACGCGGCGGCCGAGGCGCAGCACCTCGACGCGGTCGGAGACCGACAGCACCTCCGGCATGTTGTGCGAGATCAGCACCACCGCGACGCCCTCGTCGCGCACGCGCTTGATCACCTCCAGCACGCGTTCCCGTTGCAGGACACCGAGTGCCGCGGTCGGTTCGTCCATGAACACGAGCTTCGACGCCCACGCCACCGACCGCGCGACGGCGACGGACTGGCGCTGACCACCCGACAGCGCCGCGATCGGCACGTCGATGCTCTGCAGCGTCGCGCCGAACCGGGTGAAGTGCTCGGCGGCCTGCCGCCGCATCGCCTTCTTGTCGAGGACGCCGAAGAAGCCCAGTACACCCGGCTTGAGGATCTCCCTGCCCAGGAACATGTTCGCGGCCGGGTCGAGGTCCGGTGCGACCGCGAGGTCCTGGAACACCGTCTCGATGCCGCGGTCGCGGGCGTCGTTGGGGGAGCGCAGTGCGAGCGGTTCCCCCTCGAACAACAGCTCACCGCCGGTCGGCTGCTCGACCCCGCAGAGGCACTTCACCAGCGTCGACTTGCCGGCGCCGTTGTCGCCGATCAGCGAGACGACCTCGCCCGCGTTGGCGGTGAACGAGGCACCGCGGAGAGCTTCCACGGTGCCGTAGCTCTTCGTCAGGTCACGAGCCTCCAGCAACGGCGGGCTCATGGCGATACTTCCTCCACAGCGGACAGGACCGGCGGACGGCAGCGGATCGCCACCAGATCACCTGACAACCCCAGCTCGCCGGCCGCGTGCGGCACGACGACGGTGCTGCCCTTGTGGACCTCCAGCGCACCGAGCTGACCGGACCCCTCCAGCACCACGACCACCGCGAACGACGGCTCCATCGCGAAGGAGCCCTCCACGTGCAGGCGGTCGGCCTGGAAGAACGGGTTCGCGTCCTCGCCGAGCAGGTCGACCGACGGCGCCCACTTGTCCGACGTCTGGCGCACGAGCTTGTCGAGCTGACCGCCCCAGCCGTTGCGGTCGACGCAGTCCAGCGCCACGTCGTAGCCGAGGCCGAGGTGGCCGGCGTCGGCGTTGGAGAGGAAGCCCTGCCACTCCAGCGTCACCGAGAAGTCCGTGGGCTGCTGCAGTTCGACGATGAAGACGCCCTCGCCGATCGCGTGCGGCACACCGGCGGGCACGAACACCGTGTCGCCAGGCCGGACGCAGACGGGGTTGAGCGCGCTCAGCATCGCCTCCGTGTCCTGCGTGGCGACCCACTCGGCGACGGTCGCCGCGGGCACGTCGTCGCGGAATCCGATGTAGACGGTCGGGTCCGAGCCGGTCGTGCCGACGACGATCCACGCCTCCGTCTTGCCGTGGCGGCAGTTCAGGTGCGAGGACGCGAAGGCGTTCGACGGGTGGCAGTGCACGGGCAGGCGCTGGCCGGCGTCGAGCAGCTTGACCAGCAGCGCGGTGTCCGCGCCGAACTTCGCCACGTGGCCGGGCCCGAGCCACCCCGTCGGGTCCGCCTCCACGGCGTCGCGCAGCAGCACGCCGTTCGGCAACGTCGTCAGCCCGGCGTCGCTGCGCCCGAAGAGCGTCGTCGTCGACGCCACCCAGTCCTCCGGACCGAAGTCGCCGCTCGTGCCGCCGCGCAGCGCGGCGATCGCCTCGCCGCCGCGGTAGAACTGCTTCGGCTGGTTGGCAGGCAGGTTGACAGGCTGGTGGAGCACACCAGAACTCACGCGTGGACCTCCCCGGATCCTCGTGGCACCAAGCGCACCGGCAGCACGACGCGGCGCGGTGGTGAGTTGTCGCCGTCCAGTCGGGCGAACAACAAATCGGTGGCCGCCTTGCCGAGCGCGCTCGCGTCGTGCGCGATCACGGTCACCGGCGGCGACAGCAGGTCGGCGAGCTCGAAGTCGTCGAAGCCCACCAGGGCGGGGCGTTCGGAAGTACCCGCGAGCGAACGCAGGATGTGCACGGTGATGCGGTTGTTGCCGGCCACGACCGCCGTGGCGGGCTCGCGCATGGTCTGCAACCGGTGCAAGGCGGCCGCCACGCTGCTCTCGTCGTGCGGACCCATCACCACGAGCTCCTCGTGGTAGCCGATCCCCGCGCGCACGCAGCCCTCGCGGTAACCGCGCAGGCGCTCGTTGGCGGTGAAGATGTCCGGCGCGTCCCCGAGGAAGGCGATGCGGCGGTGCCCGTGCGAGGCCAGGTGCGTGACGGCCTCGACGGTGCCACCGATGTTGTCCACCAGCACGGTGTCGGCCACGACGTCGCCCGCGGGCCGGTCGAGGAACACCACCGGTGTGCCCGCGCGCATCTCCGGCACCAGGTAGCTGTGCTGCAGACCGGCGGGCACGATCAGCAGCCCGTCGACCCTGCGGCTGCAGAACTCGAGGGCCAGCTCGCGCTCACGCCCGGGATCCTCGTCCGACGACCCCGAGATCACCTGTCTGCCGCGCAAACGGGCGATCTCCTCGACAGCGCGGGTCACGCCGGAGTAGAACGGGTTGCCGACGTCTTCCAGCACCAGCCCGATCGTGCCGGTGGACGACCCCCGGCGCAGGTTGCGGGCACTGAGGTTCCGCCGGAACCCGAGCTGGTCGATGGCCGCCAGCACGCGCTCGGCGGTGGACGGGTGCACACCCGGCTCGTCGTTGACCACGCGCGAGACGGTCTTGATGCTCACGCCCGCCAGCCGCGCGACGTCGTTCATCGTCGCGCGACGGACCTTGCGCTGACCGGCGATGGGGCCGCTGGGGGACAACGTTGTCATAGTCGCCGTATCACACCTCGGCTTCACGCCCTTGTCAACCACCTCACAACCGGTCAAGGCACCGGCTTTTCCCCGCCGGGTGTCCGGAACAGGACAAGTGACGGCAGCACTCTTGACCTGGACCGTGTGCGCTCCGCAATGATCTGGTGACGGACAGCGTTGTCAGCGCACAAGGGGGTACGGCTCATGCGTGACCTGCCACGCCGCAGCGTTCTCACCCTCCTCGGCGCCGCCGGACTGGCGGGCGTGCCCGGTGTGGCCGCAGCCCAACCCTCACCGTCCGCACCCCCACCCGGTGCCACGGGCGTGGACGTCCCTTCCGCCGGCGCGACAGCCCTGGCACCGCCTCCCGGCGGCTGGCGAGCCGTCGCGGAGGACGTCCGCAACGAGACCCGCTGGGCCTGGCGGTCCTATGTGGAGCGCGCGTTCGGCCACGACCAGATCAAGCCCGTGTCGGGCGGCTCCGAGGAGTTCTTCGTCCCCGGCCACCCGATGGGCCTGACGGTCGTGGAGGCCCTGGACACGTTGTGGCTCATGGAGCTGGACGCCGAGTTCGCCCAAGGCGTCGCCTGGGTGAAGGCCAACCTGAACTTCGACGTGGACGCGCCCTTCCAGGTCTTCGAGACCAACATCCGCATGCTGGGCGGCCTGCTCTCCGCCTACCACGTGAGCGGCGACCAAGCCCTGCTCGCCCTGGCGGGAGACCTGGGCGACCGCCTGCTGGTCGCCTTCACCAAGTCACCGACCGGAATCCCGTACCGCTACGTGAACCTGCGCACGGGCGCCGTCTCCTCACCGGAGACGAACCTGGCGGAAACGGGAACGTACATCACGGAGTTCGGCTCGCTCTCGAACTGGACCGGCGACCGCAAGTACTACAACGCGGCCAAAAAGGCCCTCAAGTACACCTTCGACAAACGCACCTCCTACGACCTCCTGCCGTGGGACGTGCACGCGGAAACCGGCGCCTGGCGCAACCGCTACGCCACGATCGGCCCACCGGCGGACTCCTACTACGAGTACCTGTGGGACGGCTGGCACCTCTTCGGCGACCGCGACCTGAAACAGTGGTGGGACGTCCTGAGCCGCGCGATCCTGCGCCACCAAACAGACGTGGTCTCAGGCCGCCTGTGGTTCTCCCAGGTGGACGCCTTCACAGCCCGCAGGGACTCCAGAACCCAAAGCGAACTGGCAGCGTTCTTCGGCGGTCTGCTGGCCGAGAGCGGCGACATAACCCGAGGCCGCGCCTACCACGACTCGTGGACGGCAGTGCAGGACCGCTACGGCGTCCTGCCGGAAGGCATCAACTACACCTCACTGCGCCCAACGTCAGTGGGCAACCAACTCCGCCCGGAGTACGCAGACGGAGCGTTCTTCCTGTGGCTGGCCACCCGCGACGAGCTCTACCGAGAACGCGCGTACCGCCACTACCAGGAGATGAAGCGAACCTCCCGCACCAACCACGGCTACACAATCCTCACGGACGTGACAACAGGCGCGCAGGGCGACTTCTGCCCCGGCTACTGGTGGTCCGAACAACTGAAGTACTACTGGCTGATCTTCGGCGACGCGCGCCGCTTCGACTACACCAGCCACTACCTCTCCACCGAGGGCAACATCTTCCTCGGTGCACGCAGATAACCGGCTTCGCCCGGTAACGACCCCCGGGCCGGGGTGCTGTCGGCGGCGGCTGCACCCCGGCCCGGTCCCTGCGCGCAAGGCAACCCTCTGCCGGAATGCGACCCGGCCCGGCAAGCCACCCTCTCCGCCGGAACATGACGCGCCAACGCAAGGCAACCACCCGCCCGCGCGGGCCGATGGCGAAGCCGAGGCACCCCGTGTGGCGATGCGAAGCGAGCCGTCTTCCCTGTGTGCCGCCGTGAGCCGGTAAAGCCCCGCACGGTGCGATTGGGGCTTGACTTCGGGGCCCTTGCGAGGCGCTGGACGGGCGGGAAAAGGTCGGATGCTCCGCACCCGCCCGAACACAGCAGGGTCGCGCCTCGCACCCAAAGTCAAGCCCCAATCGCACCGTGCGGGGCTTTACCGGCTCACGGCGGCACACAGGGAAGACGGCTCGCTTCGCATCGCCACACGGGGTGCCTCGGCTTCGCCATC
>JASLAV010000583.1 GCA_030146905.1 Lentzea sp.
CCACCCCGGCACGCACGTGCGGATCATCGGTGAGCCGATCTGGGCCGGTCGCACCGAGGTCGAGTACCCGGCCTGCGCCCAGCACGAAGCCCTGATCAACCTCGCCTTCGCCGGCCGCGACGTGACCATCGCCTGCCCCTACGACACCGCCTCGCTCGACGAGCAGGTCGTGACCGACGCGCTGGCCACCCACCCGCTGGTGTGGGGGACCACCGGCCGCCACACCAGCGACCAGTACGCCCCCGTCGCCGTCGTCGACCGCTACAACCAGCCGTTCGGCATCGCACAGGACGCCGTCACGCTCCAGGTCACGACCTCCGCCGACGTCCGCGAGGCCCGCCGCTTCGCCACCGCGCACGCCGGCAGGCTCGGCCTGTCCGGCGCCAGGACGGCCGACCTCGCGCTGATCACCACGGAGCTCGTCGTCAACAGCCTCCGGCACGCCGGAGGCTCCTGCCTGCTGAGCATCTGGCAGGAGGACGCCTACCTCGTCTGCACCGTCCAGGACGAGGGCCACATCGCGGACCCTCTCGCCGGCCGCCGCCCCGCCACCCTCGACCAGGAGGGCGGTCGCGGCCTGCTGCTGATCAACCAGCTCGCCGACCTGGTGCGCGTCCACACCGTCCCGCTCGGCACGACCACGCACGTCTTCCTGCGCATCGTCGCCTGAAAGGCCGGCGGGCCGTTGCTCAACGGCCTGCCAGTGCCTCCGGCACGCTGGCGTAGAGCTGGATCATCTCGTTCAGCGTGGTCGCGCGCAGTGCTCGCAGGACGTTCCCCGCCGGCGCCACCACCCGCAGCGGTGTGCCGTGGTCCTCGCCGCGCAGGTGGTACTCGACCAGCACGGACAGGCCGGACGAGGCCATGAAGGCGATGCCGGTCATGTCCAGGACGACCGCGAGCCCGCGCTCCGCCGCTGTCGCGAACGCCTCGTCGAGGTGGTCGTGCAGGAGCGGCGCCGTGTAGGAGTCGACCTCGCCGGTGACCTGGAGGACCACCGCGTTCTCCCGCAGTTCTGTTGTGGCTTCCAGCGGTGTCACACCTCCCACGAGTCCCCTCCAGGGTGACATGCCGGGTGCCTGTTGTCGATCACCAGCCGCTCTACCTGGGGCGTTGCTCGCGGTGCAGCACGAGGTGCTCGTGGTAGAGGATCTCGTCGCGGACGTCACCCGTCGCGGTGAACCCGAGGTCGTCGAAGTAGTCGATGTGGTCACCGTCGACGGTGTAGCGGCCGGTGTAGGCGCGCTTGCGGCCATCGCGTTCTTCTTCGTAGCGGCCGTTGGGGAGGAGCTCCTGGCGGATGCGGCCGTCCGCGGTGACCCACATGCCGATGTGGGGGTGCTGTGCGGTGGTGCCGGACATGGTTCTCGCCTTTCGTGGGTCTGCGGTGTGCTCAGGACGAGTGCGCGGCTTTGAGGATCCGGTCGCGGGAGGCGCGGACTTCCTGTCCGAGCGCGGGCACGTCGACGTCCAGGACGGTGCCCTCCCACTTGCGGACCTGGCCCGCGATGAACACCGCGCGGATGTTGCGGGGGTCGGAGCCGAGGACGAGGGTGCCGATCGGGTCGTTGAGCGGCATGTTGTTGAGGTCCTCCGCGTGCACGACCAGCAGGTCGGCCTGCTTGCCGGGGGTGAGGGAACCGGTGACGTCACCGAGGCCGATGCTCTTGGCGCCGTGCAGGGTGGCGAAGTCGAGCACGTCGTGGACGCCGATCCGGGTGGGCGTGGCGGCGGTGGTGCCGTAGACGGCGTTCACGGCGCGCATGCGCTGGATGGCGTGCAGGGCCCGCATCTGCGTGAACATGTCGCTGGCCAGGGCGACTTCCACGTCGATGCCGAGACCGGGGCGGATGCCGACGGCGAGTGCTTCGTCGATGGCGGGAACGGCTGTCTCCAGCCCGATCTGCGCTTCGGAGGTGGGAGCCAGCGACACCGCGGTGCCGGTGTCGGCCATGGCCTGCCACGCCGCGCCCGTGAGGCCGGTGCAGTGGATCAGCGAGACGTCCGGGCCGAGGATCCCTTCCCCGGCCCAGCGCAGGACGGCTGCCGACGACGAGGTGCCGAAGACGGCGTCGACGCTGACGCCGATGTCGAGGTCGCGTGCCAGCCGCGCGAGACGGGGGCCGTAGGCGAGGTCGGGTCCGGCGATCTCGTCGGTGGCCAGCGTGGCGAGGCGCAGGGTGACGAGGCTGTCGCGCGAGGAGAAGTAGGTGTCCTTCAACCGCGCGAGGTCGGCAGGCCATTGGCCTTCCCAGTCGCCGAAGTGCGGGCGCATCGAGGCGTGCACGCCGCGGATGCCGGTGTCGACCAGCGCCTGGACGGCGGCGTCGGAGTGGGCGGGCGTGCGGGAGTTGTGGGAGAAGTCGAGCATCGTGGTGATGCCGCTGTCGATCGCGGTCAGCGCGGCCAGCTTCGTCCCGACGTACATGTCGTCGGGCTGGTAGGCCGGGGCGATGCCGGCCAGGGTGGACATCACGTACTCGCCGAGGTCGTTGACGTCGGGCATGACCCGGCGCAGCTGCGCCTCCCAGGCGTGGCGGTGGGTGTCGACGAAGCCGGGAGCGATGATCGAGCCGGTGGCGTCGACGACGATCGCGTCGCCGGCGGGCAGCTCGGGGGCGACGGCGGTGATCGTGTCGCCCTCGACGAGCACGTCGCCTTGCGGCAGGGTGCCCAGCTCGGGGTCCATGGTGACGACGGTGGCGCCGGTGAGCAGGACGCGGCGTCGTGGGTCCGAGCCGTGCCTGCGCAGCAGTTCGAGGGTGGAGGTCATGGTCGTTCCTGCTTCCTGGTGCTCAACGGGTGAGGTGGCGCCACTTGGTCATGCGGTCGCGCAGGTCCACAGTGGACGCGTTGGTGGAGAAGGTTCCGTCGCCGCGGTGGTGGAACTCGCCGGCTCCTCGCCTGCCGGCGTCGAACCACGCCCGCTCGCCGCGCAGGATCCACAGGTTGTAGTCGTCGACGAGCCGGTCGTCGGCCACGGTGCACTCGATGTTGGCGAAGCACTCCGCGACCAGTGGTGCTCGCACCACGGCGGCGGGTGCCGGGGTGAGGCCGAACCGCTGCCACTTGTCGGTTTCACGGCCGGAGGTGTTGCCGACCGCGACCACGCGCTCGGCGAGGTCGATGGACGGGATCGAGACGACGCACTCCCCGGTGTCGCGCAGGGCGTCGTAGCTGTGGTCCCACGGGCCGATGACCAGGCCGATCAACGCGCCGTGGGCGATCGGCATGTTGAAGCCGTTGGTCATCAGGTTGGCGCGTCGTCCGTCGAAAGTGGACACCATGACGACGGGACCCGGCTCGATCAGCCGGTGCACGTCGCTGATCGGGTACTCGGTGAAGCTCTGGTGGGCGAGGCTGGTGGTCATGGTCGAGTTCCCTTCTTCCAGCGGTGCCACTAGATCGCCTGTGCTGTCGGGAAGATCGTGATCTCGGTGAGGTTGACGTGGCGCGGCACGGCGGCCATGAACGCCACGGTCTCGGCGACGTCGGCGGGCCGCAGCACGTCGATCTGGTCGATGAGGTCGGCCATGAGGCTGCTGGCGTCGGGATCGGTGACGTGGTCGGGCAGCTCCGTGTCGACCATGCCGGGCTCGATGGTCGCCACGCGGATGTTCTGGCGCCCGAGTTCGACGCGCAGCAGCCGGGTGAGGTGGCTGATGTAGGCCTTCGTGCCCGAGTAGACCGAGAACTTCTCCAGGATCCGGGTGGCCGCGATCGAGGACGTGGTGATCAGGTCAGCGGGTGCGCCCGCCCCGGCGGCCGCGGTCAGGTGCGGCAGGAAGGCGCCGATGACGTTCATGACGCCGGTGACGTTCAGGTCGATCTGGCGTTGCCAGTCGTCCTGGCGCAGGTCGGTGATCGGCGAGATGAGCTGCACCCCGGCGTTGTTGAAGACGAGGTCGGCCGTCCCGAGCCGGTCGGCGACCCGCTGTGCGGCGGCGTGGACCGCCGCCCGGTCGGTGACGTCGACGCCGACGGCGAGCGCGGTGCCGCCGGCGCGCTCGATCGACTCGGCCAGTGCGTCGAGGTTGTCCTGGCGGCGGGCGAGCACGGCGACCTTCGCGCCGAGCCCTGCCAGGCGCGTGGCGGTGGCGGCGCCGATGCCGCTGGAGGCACCGGAGACCACGGCCACGCGGCCGGCCAGCGGGGTTCCCGTGAGCAGAGCGGACATGACGGAGTTCCTCCTCCTGGAAGGTGTGCGAAGGGGGCCGGTCAGGCCGGGGCGACGACGTCCTCGTGGGCGGTGGCGGCGGACTTGTCCCGCCACGGCGCCAGGTCCCGTTCGATCTGCGCGAGCTTCACCTGCAGGCGGTCGAGGGTGTCCGGGCCCAGGTAGAGGTGCGTCGGCAGGCTGTCGCCGCTCGTGACCTCGTGGATCAGGGCGGCGCCCTTGACCGGGTCGCCGAGCTGGGTGTGGTTGGCGGTGCCCGCCCAGTCGAGGGTCACGTGCGCGGGAGTGCCGTCGTAGTCGGCGATCCGCTCGGCCGCGACCGACAGGGAGCTGGCGTCGAGGAAGTCCGTGCGCAGCACGCCGGGTTCGACCACCATGGACTGGATCCCGAACGGCGCCAGCTCGGCGGACAGGGCCTCGCTGATCCCGGCCACGGCGAACTTCGAGGCGCTGTACAGGCTCACGCCCGGTTCGCCCTCGAAACCCGACCGGGATCCGATGTGGACGAGCTTGCCGGATCCCTGGCTGCGCATGACGGGCAGCACCGCGCGGGTCATGGTGATCAGGCCGAACACGTTGAGGTCGAACAGCGACCGGGCCTCGGCGTCGGTGATCTCCTCCAGTGCGCCGAGCAGACCGCGGCCCGCGTTGTTGACCAGCACGTCGATGCCGCCGAAGCGGTCGGTGGCCGCCCGCACCGCGCCGGGGACGGCCTGCGCGTCGGTGACGTCCAGCGCGACGACCAGCGCGTTCGCCGCCGTCCTCAGGTCGTCCGGCACGCGGTCGGGGTTGCGCACGGCGACCACGACGTCGTCGCCTCCGCGCAGGGCGGCTCGGGCGATCTCGGCGCCGAGGCCGCGGGATGCTCCGGTGATGAACCAGGTGGACATGACGATCTCGTTCCTTCCGGCCGTTCCGCGTGTGCGGCGGGCGTTTCCCGCCGCTGACAGGAACGAGTCTGTCCACGTGGAACAGCCGGAAGAAGGCCCCGGGTTTCCTGGGAGGAACGCACCCACCCAGGGCTGCGCGGCCTACGCGCGCGGAGCCTCCGCGGAGCGCGTGGCCAGCACGGCGTCGGCGTGGACGCGCAGACGCCGGAACGCCTCCATGGTCGGCGAGGCCGGTTCGGCCTGGTAGACGACCAGCTGCTGGTGCGGGGCGCCGCTCACGGTGAACGTGGAGAACTGGATCTCCAGGTCACCCACCTGCGAATGGCGCAGGAGCTTGGTCTCCTGGGTCTTGGGCTTCACGTCGTGCCGGGCCCACAGCTCGGCGAACTCCCTGCTGCGGGCGGACAGGCCGGCGACTACCTCGGCGATGCGTGCGTTATCGGGGTCGTGGCCGTACGCGGCGCGGATCTCGGCGACGCAGGAGTGCGCCGCGCGGTCCCACTCCCGGTAGAAAGCACGCCCGGCGGGGTCCAGGAACACCATGCGGGCCAGGTTGTCGGCGGGGGTGAAGGCGTCGTGCAGCGCGTCGGCCATCGCGTTGGACGCCATGACGTCCAGCGACGGACCGACGACGAACGCGGGTGAGTCGGACCAGCTGTCCATGAGCTGCCGCAGCTGGGTGCTGACCGGGATGTTCGCGGTGCGGCGCCACGTCCTGGCCTCCGCCGGCTGGACCAGGAGCCACAGGTACTCGGTGGCCGCGGTGTCGAGCCGCAGCGCCCGCGCCACCGCCTCCACCACCTGTGCCGACGGGCTGGACTCGCGGCCCTGTTCCAGGCGCATGTAGTAGTCGCTGCTCACCCCGGCGAGGATGGCGACCTCCTCGCGGCGCAGGCCTTGCACGCGACGACGGCCGTGGTCGGGCAGCCCGACGTCCTGCGGTGTGAGAGCCGCCCGCCGGGCACGGAGGAAGTCGCCGAGAGGTGTGCCGGTCATGAGAACGAACTCAACCTGCGCGACGGTGTCCCGTCAACCGCGGGCGTCCCAGGTGCTCAGCTTTCCGGTCAACGGCGCTGGTCGACCGGGCTGGGCGTGTCGAGGCGCACGAAGCCGGCCGCGTGCAGTCGCCGGGTGGCGTGGTCGTCGATGCTGATCCTGCGCAGCGAGCCGGCGGGGATCGTCCCGCCGACGGTGAAGGCGACGAGCAGCGTGGGGAAGAGCACGGTGCGCACGAGCATGGCCCAGCAGGCCGAGGCGCCGAGCCGGTGGCCGTTCTTGACGCGGACGAGGCGGGTCCCGGTGAGCACCGCGCCGAGCGCGCGGCCGTTGCCGAAGAACAGGCCGTAGAGGACCGGCACGCCGAACAGCAGACCGAGCAGGGTCAGCGGCGCCACGTTGTCGGAGACGTCGCTGTCGTGGACGGCGACTGCGAACACGACGAAACCGGTGCTCACGCCGAACAGGTAGACGAGGAAGTCCACCAGCCAGGACAGCAGTCGTGCCCATCCGCCCGCCGTGACGTAGAGGGTCCCGTCGTCGAACATCTCGACCCGTTTCGCGACCGCCGGACCGAACCCCTGTTCGACGTGCTGCTTGGCGAGGTCCATCCGGGACGGCGGCCGCCCGGAGCCGGCGACGGTCATGGTGCGCTCCCGCGTGTCTCGTGGTCGGTGATCAGCCGTTGCCGCCGCGGCAGGGCGTGCTTCAGCTGCTCCCCAGTCGTGGGGATCCGAACGTAGTGGACACGTCTGCCGGGCGGTGTGGGTCGATCGACCGGTTGACGGCACCGGGAATCCCGTGCCCGCGCTCAGAGGTCGTCCACGCCGATCAGGCCGTCCTGGATGGCGCGGGCGGCGAGGGCGACCTTGGTGGACGCCTCCCTGCCGATCTGGGCGTACTTGATCCGGATCCGTTCGAGGTGGGAGTTCACCGTGCTCGGCGAGATGCCGAGGCGGTGCGCGACGAACTCCTTCGACTCCGACTGGAACCACTCGATGAGCACCTCGGTCTCCCTGGACGACAACGCGGGCCGCCGTTCGGACCGGTCGCCCGCGAGCGCACCTGCCAGCGCCGGTGGCGTGTAGGGCTCGTTCCTGGCCGCCGCGTGCACCGCCTCGACCAGGTGCCCCGCGCCTTCGGCCTTCGTCAGGTAGCACAGCGCGCCCAGTTCCAGGCACCGCAACGCGATGCCGTCGTCGGCGCGCATGGAGTAGACCACCACCCGCCTGCCCGCCTCGACGAGCCTGCGCAGATCCCCGAGCGCCGGCGTCGGGCCGCCCAGGTGCAGGTCGAGGACCACCACGTCGGCGCGGGCGCCCTCGTCCAGCCAGGCGACGCGCACGTCGTCCCCTTCGGCGACCACCCTGACCGGTGGAGTTCCCGCGGACAGCCAGTGGGCGACCCCGGCGCGCACGGCCGGATGGTCGTCGACGACTACGACGGTCAGCCCGGAGCCGGTCGCCATCTGGCCTCCATCCGAGTCTGCTCACCGTGCGCGTTCTCGGTGGACGACCTGCGCAACCGGTGGCGCGAGTGTGACCCGTTCGAGCGTAGCGGCACACGCTGGTCGAGTCTGCCGGTTGCCGTATTTCCTTGCCGAGAAGCAAGAGCGCACGGCGCCCCGTCCCGGTCCCGGCAGGGCGCCGTTCCGGTCGTCCACAGGCACCGGTCTACTTAGGACGGTCGTGCTGCGGTCAGCGGTTCACCGAGTCGCGCACGTAGTCGCGCAACGTGCGCGGCGCACGGCCGAGAAGCTTGGTCATGATCTCGACCTCGGCGGGGTCGGTCGCGATCGGCGCCGAGCTGAGCAGCTCGAAGCTGCGGATCCAGTCCGCGAGCTTCTGGCCGGACAGCCTGCGCTCCAGCGCCTTGCGCCACTGCGGATCGCCACCGGTGTAGACGACCTCGCGCCCGAGCGCCTCCGCCCAGATCTGCGCGCTCTGCTCACCGTTCAACGACTCCGGCCCCAGGAGCTGGTAGGCGCCGGCGGCGAAGCTGACGTCGGTGAGCGCGTTGGTGATCACCTCGGCCGCGTCGCGCAGGTCGATCCGGTTGACGCCACCGGGGTGCAGCGGCGTCGGGAAGACCCCCGCCTCGATGTCCTCGCGGAAGATCTCGTCGTTCTGGTCGAAGTTGGTGAGGCTGAACATCGCGGGCCGGGTGTCGGTGCTCGCCAGGAACGCCGCGAGCCGCAGCTTCGCCGCGTAGGCGGGGATCGCGCGGCTCGCCGCCTCACGTGCCTCCCGGTCCTCGACGTGGAAGCCGCCGAACACCAGGCGAGCGCCCGCGCGCTGGGCCTCCTCGCCGAAGACCGTGGCGATCTCGACCTCGTTCACCTCGTGCGGCGACACGTAGAACGCCGAGTCGACACCCCGCAGCGCGGTGGCGACGGCCTCGCGGTCGGCGAGGTCACCCTGCACGACCTCGACCGTGCCGGGCAGGTTCGCCCGTTCCTTGTTGCGCACCAACGCACGCACGTCCACGCCGCGCCGAACGGCCTCGTCCAGCACCAGACCGCCCACGGTGCCCGTCGCTCCGATGATCAGCGTCTTGGTCATGTCCATCTCCGTTGATCGAAAGTCAATGACTGCTGATCAATGAGTACAGCTTCGCTGACTTCGAGTCAATGAACTGTTAGCGTGGAGGGCATGACCCGCGCCGCCACCGCCGCCGCGACCAGGGAGAAGGTTCTGGTCGCTGCCCGTGAGCTGTTCATCACGTCGAGGTACGAGGACGTCAAGGCGGCCGACATCGCCAGAGCGGCCGGTGTCGCGCACGGACTGGTGTTCCACCACTTCGGCAGCAAGCAGGGGCTGTACGGCGAGGTGCTGTGCAGCATCGCCCGCGAGGTGCTGGACCTGCACGTCAGCGACCCGGCCGTGCCGCTGGGGAAACGGATCCGCCAGTCGCACAAGGCGCACCTGGCGTACCTGGTGGCGCACCGCGACCTGGCGCTGAACCTGATGCTGCAGTCGTGGGGCGTGGAGGAGTCGTTCGACCGCGTGCGGGACGACGGAAACCGGAAGATGTGCGAGAACCTGGGTCTGGACTTCGACCGGCCGGCGGTCAGGGCCGTGCTGCGGATGTACACGACGGCGGCCGACCGGCTGGCGCGTGATCATCTGCTGGGCGAGCACCCGTTCGACGACGACGTGGTCGTGGAGATGCTCATGACCATGCTCGCGGGGGCGCTGCGGGCGGCGCGGATCGCCGACCCGTCGCTGGAGGTGGAGCCGGTGCTGGAGGAGCTGGCGCGCCCGTAGCTCAAGGGCGGATGCGCAGGACCTCGACGTGCTCCTGGTCGAACTCCTCGCCTCGGCCGAACCGGTCGGCGTCGTCGCAGTGGGCCCTGAGCGTCTGAGCTTTCCCCGTTCGTCGGGTCGGAGTGCTCACGATGCACCTTCTGGCGACGGACACCGACGGCGCCGCACCGGTCTCAGTCCCGGGATCCCCGGGGCTGGTCGAGCTCCGGCAGCGCGGGGACGGACCTCAGCGCGCGGTTGTGGCGCGGTTCGGTCCGCGTCTTGGCCTCGTCGACCTGACGGATCAGCTCGTTGCGGACCTCGTTGAGCGCGGCGGGCAGATCGGGCTCGGACGAGGTGGCGACGAGGTGCAGGCGGGGAGTGCGGTTGATCCAGCACTCCAGGGTGACTCGCTGCTCGACGCCGCGGCGGTCCTTCACGCTGATCTCGAGCTCGACCTGGTCGTCGCGGAAGGAGCGCAGCCGCGAGCCGAGCGCGGTCAGGCGTTCCGCGACCCAGTCCCGTTCGTTCGCGAGGAAGCCAGTGGCGAGGTGCAGCCGCTTGGTGATCACCGCGGTGTCGTCCGGGAGTTCGCTCATCTGCTCACTTGTCCTTTGTGGAGTATCGCTTTCGTGCTCGTGGTCAACGCGCCGGCTTCGGAGCGTTGACCACGCATGCGCACGTTCAGTTCTTCGCCGGGCGCGACCTGGGGTCAACCGCCTGGGTGCGAGGTATTTCCGGCAAAATCAACTGTACACCCGTTCGGACTTCGGCCGACAAAACGCGCGCATCGGCTTTTCAAACATCGAATTGAGCCGCGCGATTCGGGATCAGTTCGTGGAAGTGGCGGCTTGAGCCGCTGCCGGGAGGAGACAGGCGTAGCTCAGCGGGAGCAGGCTCACGAACGTTCCGCCGGCTCCGGTGCAGATGTTGCGTGCCTCCTGGACGCGGCGGTTGGTCGGGCTGAGGGGATTGAACACGCACACATATCCCACCGGATTGACGGTGAGGGAAAGCACGCCGCCGGTCGCGGTGCACAGCGCGGTTGCGTTTCCCGTGCCCGAGCCGGGACCTGTTCCCGGCGGGGTGCTCGTGTTCTCGCAGCTGGCGTGGATGTCCGGGTCCGGCGCGGGCCCCTGGCAGGTGTCGACGTCGAGACCACCGTCGAGACTGTCCTGACTGCCGTCGACGGAAGGGCCGGCGAGGGTGTCGGTGCCGGCGCTGCCGGAGATCGTGTCGATGCCCAGGCCGCCGGTGAGGACGTCGTTGCCGATGCCGCCGGTGATGGTGTCGTTGCCGTCACCGCCGCTGATCGTGTCGTCGAGGGCCGAGCCCGTGATGGTGTCGTTGCCGCTGTTGCCGTTGATCGTCTTGGCGGGATTCGTGCCACCGCAGTCGATCGTGTCGTTGCCGGGACTTCCGATCACGACCGTGTCGGTCTGGGTCACGCCGGCGCTCACGACGCAGTTGACGGCGGCCTGGGCGGTCATCGGGGCGATCACCCACAAGGCCGGCACTACGAGAATTCCGGCCACCGTGGCGACGATCGCCCGGCGGATCTGACTCTGCTGGATCCTCATGTCTTCATTTCCTGAACGCAATTTTTCACAACCGCACGGCACGGACGCGCCGGCGGAAAATTCGCGAGCGATGCGGAATCCCTGTCAAACGGGCTGTTCGGTGACTCGTGCATGCAAAAAACCTCGGCTCGTGATCTGCGTCCACGTTCTTCGCGGAGCAAGTCACGTCACCGAGGTCCGGGGTAACGACATGCAATCTACCCCTCGTCCGCGGTGACCGATACCGCCGTTGGTTTCGACACCCACTCAGAGTTTGCCAGTCCACAAAAGAGTCCCTCTGGTTGGCGGTGTCGCGTTGTTGCAGCTCATCGACAGGCTGGGCAGGCCGCAGACGGAGCACAGGGGAGTGGCGCCGACGCGGTATCAAGGGGAGGAAGAACGAAGTCATGCAGAAAAGATTCCGGACAATGTTGAGCGCGAGCACGATCGCGCTGGGTCTCGTGCTCGTGTCGACGGCTCCGGCCACCGCGCACACGCAGAGCGAGGCGATCACGAACGGCTGCGGCTCGGGGTTCGCGGCGGTAAGCGACGGCACCAGAGCGGTCACCACCGGCTCGTCCACCTGGGGCTACGTGCACCTGGCCTACAACAGCTCGACCGGCGTCAACTGCGTCGTGACGCGCAAGACCGCCTACCACGGCACCGCGTCGCGGGTCAGCGTCGAACTGAAGGTGCAGAACGTGGGCACCTACTACAAGTTCGACCCCGACGCCGGGCACTGGGAGTCGGTCTCGCACGCCGCCTCCAACCGGTGCGTCCAGTACGCCGGCTGGGTGTGGAACCCGGCGGGCACGAC
>JASLAV010000636.1 GCA_030146905.1 Lentzea sp.
GGTTCCGCCGAGCACCAGGATCTTCATGATCCCCAGCATCCGTCCGATCGGGGTGTGGGGCCAGCGGTCTCGCTTTGGGCGAAACAACTCGTTCTGATGGATGTGCTGAAGTGTCGTTCGGCCCCGGCCGATGAACGTTCCATGAGTCTGCACGCCTTCGTCGACGAGTCGCGGCGAAACAACACCTACCTGCTGGCCGCTGTTCACGTCGATCCGGGGACCTGCCTCGTCTCAGGAAATTGATGCAGAGCCTGTTGTTCCCAGGTCAGAGGGAGCTGCACTTCAAGAAGGAGACCCCGGAACGCCGCAAAATGATCTTTTCTCGCATGGCTTCCGCAGGGACATCCGTGTGGATCTACCGGCGGAGCTGCGGCGCTGGAGACGAGGCCGCACGTCAGGACTGCCTGCGGCGGCTCACCGATGATCTGCTCGACCTGCGTGCCACGCGCTTGGTGCTGGACACGCGTGAGGACCGGGACATCCACGATGAGCGCACAATTCGCGGAGTGTTGGGCAAGAAACCGCGAAAGTCGCAGCTGAGCTACGAGCACATGATCAGCAGTCAGGAGCGGTTGCTGTGGATCGCTGACGCCGCGGCATGGGCATATGGCGCCGGCGGTGACTGGCCGCGGAGGGCTCGCCAGATCGTCACGAACGTGCTGGACCTGGACCACCTGTAAAACGCGAAACCCAGCCGCCGACCGTCCGGACGTTGGCTGGGTACACTTCCTCGGCCTACGGGGCCTCGGCGAGTCCGACACTACCAAACTCCGTCACGAGGACAAAGGCGTTCACCCGATGGTGAAGCCACGTGAAGATGTGCCCCCGCACACCTGTCGAGTTGATGAACACCCAGGTCAGGTAGGCTCTCCAAGTACCGCCAGCCCCCTCAAACCCGGGAGCAGTCTGTCGTGGCCCGAGTCGTCGTCGACGTCATGCCGAAGCCCGAAATTCTCGACCCGCAAGGCCAGGCGGTGGCGAACGCGCTGCCGCGCCTGGGCTTTGACGGCATCACCGCTGTCCGCCAGGGCAAGCACTTCGAGCTGGAGGTCGCCGACGACGTCGACGACGCCACGCTCGCCAAGATCGCTGAGACCTTCCTCGCCAATCCTGTGATCGAGGACTGGACCGTGCGCAGGGTCGAGGCATGAGGGTCGGTGTCATCACCTTTCCCGGCACGCTCGACGACGTCGACGCGCTGAGGGCCGTCAGGTACGCCGACGGGGAGGCCGTGCCGCTGTGGCACGGCGACCACGACCTCAAGGGCGTCGACGCGGTCATCGTGCCCGGTGGGTTCTCCTACGGCGACTACCTGCGGTGCGGCGCCATCGCGCGGTTCGCGCCGGTCATGCAGGAAGTGGTCGAGGCCGCGAACAAGGGCATGCCCGTTCTCGGCATCTGCAACGGCTTCCAGATCCTCGCCGAGGCCCACCTGCTGCCGGGTGCGCTCGTCCGCAACCACAAGCTGCACTTCGTGTGCCGCGACCAGTGGCTCAGCGTCGAGAACAACACCACCGCCTGGACCACGCGTTACGACGCGAAGGCCGAGATCCTCGTGCCGCTGAAGTCCGGCGAGGGCGGCTACCAGGCCGACCAGGCCACGCTGGACGAGCTCGAGGGCGAGGGCCGGGTCGTCTTCCGGTACGTCGGCGAGAACCCCAACGGCAGCCGCAACAACATCGCGGGCATCACCAACGCCAGGGGCAACGTCGTCGGCCTCATGCCGCACCCCGAGCACGCCATCGACGCGCTCACCGGCCCGACCGACGACGGCCTCGGGATGTTCCTGTCCCTGCTCGACGCGGTGGTGAAGGCATGAGTGTGGACACCGTCAAGAACGCCGAGAGCACGCCTGACCAGGAGCAGCCCTACAAGGAGCTGGGCCTGAAGGACGACGAGTACGCGCGCATCAAGGAGATCCTGGGCCGCAGGCCCACGGACGCCGAGCTCGCGATGTACTCGGTCATGTGGAGCGAGCACTGCTCCTACAAGTCGTCCAAGGTGCACCTCAAGTACTTCGGCGAGACCACGACCGACGAGATGCGCTCCAAGATGCTCGCGGGCATCGGCGAGAACGCGGGCGTCGTCGACATCGGTGACGGCTGGGCCGTCACGTTCAAGGTCGAGAGCCACAACCACCCGTCGTACGTCGAGCCCTACCAGGGTGCGGCCACGGGTGTCGGCGGCATCGTGCGCGACATCCTCGCGATGGGTGCGCGGCCGCTCGCCGTCATGGACCCGCTGCGGTTCGGCAAGCCCGACGCGCCGGACACCAAGCGCGTGCTGCCCGGCATCGTCGCGGGCGTCGGTGGCTACGGCAACTGCCTCGGCCTGCCGAACATCGGCGGCGAGGTCGTGTTCGACGAGTCGTACCAGGGCAACCCGCTGGTCAACGCGCTGTGCGTCGGTGCGATGAAGGTCGAGGACCTCCACCTCGCCCACGCGTCCGGTGCCGGCAACAAGGTCATCCTCTACGGCGCCCGTACCGGCCTCGACGGCATCGGCGGCGTGTCGGTGCTCGCGAGCGAGACGTTCGACGACACCGCCGGCAAGCGCAAGAAGCTGCCGTCGGTGCAGGTCGGCGACCCGTTCACCGAGAAGGTGCTGATCGAGTGCTCGCTGGAGCTCTTCGAGAAGGGCATCGTCGTCGGCATCCAGGACCTCGGCGGCGCGGGCCTGTCCTGCGCGACGAGCGAGCTGGCGTCCGCCGGTGACGGTGGCATGCACGTCTGGCTGGAGCGCGTGCCGCTGCGTGCCACGGGCATGACCCCCGCGGAGATCCTCTCCAGCGAGTCCCAGGAACGCATGTGCGCGGTGGTCGAGCCGGCCAACGTCGACGCGTTCATGGAGGTCTGCGCGAAGTGGGACGTCATCGCCACCGAGATCGGTGAGGTGACCGAGGGCGACCGCCTGGTCATCACCTACCACGACGAGGTCGTCGTGGACGTGCCGCCGCGGACCGTCGCCCACGAGGGCCCCGTCTACAACCGGCCGGTCCAGCGGCCGGCCGACCAGGACGAGCTGCAGGCCAACACGCCGGACAGCCTTCCCCGGCCGGCGCCCGACGAGCTGCTGGAGCTCATCAAGACCCAGGCGGCCAGCCCCAACCTGGCCTCCAAGCGGTGGGTCACCCAGCAGTACGACCGCTACGTGCGCGGTGGCACCGTGCTGGCGCAGCCCAGCGACAGCG
>JASLAV010000662.1 GCA_030146905.1 Lentzea sp.
GAGCAGTACGTGAGCGCCAAGGCACGCGACGCCGTGCACACGGCGATCACCCACCTCAAGTACAGCCCGAACCAGGCGGCCCGCTCCCTCGCGGGCAACAAGGCGAACGCCATCGCGTTGATCGTCTCCGAGCAGGGCAGCAGGGTCCTCGGCGACCCGTTCTTCGCGGGCGTGCTGCGCGGCGTGCACGCGGAGCTGACCGGGCGGCGCATCCAGCTGCTGCTGATGCTGAGCAGGCCGGAGAACCACGACGACCTCCTCGCCTACCTGGCGGGCGGCCACGTGGACGGGGCGCTGCTGGTGAGCCTGCACGGCGACGACCCGCTGCCGCTCCTGCTCCAGGAGTACGGCCTGCCGGTGGTGGTCGGCGGCCGCCCGCTCGCCGCGGGCTCCGTCCCGTTCGTGGACTCGGACAACTTCACCGGCGGCCTCGACGCCGTGCGGCACCTGGTCTCGCTGGGACGCACGAGGATCGCGACCGTGGCGGGCCCGCGCGACATGGCGGCGGGTCTGGACCGGCTCAGCGGCTGGCGGCGGGGCCTCGGCGAGGCGAGGCTGTCCGCCGACCTCGTGGCGGAGGCCGACTTCACCCCGGAGAGCGGCGCCCTGGCCATGACGGAACTGCTCGACCGGGCCCCCGGCATCGACGCCGTCTTCGTCGCCGCCGACATCATCGCGCTGGGCGTGCTGCAGGTGCTGCACGCACGCGGCAGGCGCGTCCCGCAGGACGTCGCGGTGGTCGGGTTCGACGACTCGCTGCTGGCCTCGACCGCGACACCGCCGCTCACCACCGTCCGGCAGGACGTGGAGCAGCTCGGCCGCACCATGACGTGGCGCCTGCTGGGCGAGCTGGCCGGCGAGGACGGCCTGCCGCCGTCCCTGCTGCTGCCGACCTCGCTGGTGCGCCGCGAAAGCGCCTGACGCGGGCTCCCGCAAGCGCACTGGTCCCGCACCCACTTCTGCCGCTCTGCGTGCCGGGCGCAGCACGCACTGTTAACCCAAAGGTCACATTTCCGGGAACGCTCCCAGGTTTCCCAACTGTGACCTAGGACATGAATTACGAGGTCACCGCATCGGTGCTGCCCTCAAACACCTGGTGTACCCCGGAGTGTGTCTTGACACACGTTCGAAGCCAGTACGACACTCCCCCACATCTGGGAGCGCTCCCAGAACCCGCCGCCGAGACCAGAGGAGTTCTCCCGTGCGACACCGTTGGATCAGCGTGCTGATCTGTGCCGCCGTGTCCGCCGCCGCCACCACCGCGTGCGGGTCAGGTGGGGCCACCCAGTCAGCCGATGGGAAGACCGAGCTGACGATCGCCACGTTCAACGAGTTCGGCTACGAAGACCTGTTCAAGGAGTACGAGGCGTCCCACCCGGACGTCAAGATCACTCAGCGCAAGACCGGACAGGGCCAGCCGCACCACCAGAACCTGTTCACCAAGCTGGGCGCCGGATCCGGCCTCGCCGACATCGAGGGCGTCGAAGAGGGCTACCTCAGCCAGGTGATGGCGAAGTCCGGGCAGTTCAACGATCTCAAGGAGATCGGCCCGAAGATCGAGGACAACCGCTGGCAGCAGTGGAAGACCGACGCGATCACCACCAAGGACGGCAAGCTCATCGGCTACGGCACCGACATCGGCCCGCTCGCCATGTGCTACCGCAAGGACCTCTTCGCGCAGGCCGGTCTGCCGTCCGACCCGGAGGGCGTGAAGGCGCTCTTCGCCACGTGGGACAGCTACTTCGCCGCGGGTGACCAGTTCATCGCCAAGGTTCCCGGCGTGGCGTGGTTCGACAGCGCCGCGCAGGTCTACAACTCCATGCACAACCAGCTCGAGACGGGCTACTACGACAAGTCCGACAAGCTGGTCGTCGACACCAACTCCGCCATCAAGACGAACTGGAACACGGTGACCACCGCCGTCGGGAAGGGACAGTCGGCGCGGCTCACGGCGTTCAGCAACGAGTGGAACACCGGCTTCAAGCTCGGCAAGTTCGCCACCAAGACCTGCCCGTCGTGGATGCTCGGCGTGGTCGAGTCGCAGGCCGGTCCCGAGAACAAGGGCAAGTGGGCGGTCACCGACGCGTTCCCGAACGGTGGCGGCAACTGGGGCGGTTCGTACCTGACCGTGCCGAAGCAGAGCAAGAACGCGCAGAAGGCCGTCGAGCTCGCCGCCTGGCTGACCGCTCCCGAGCAGCAGATCAAGGCGTTCAAGGCCAAGGGCACCTTCCCCAGCCAGGTCAAGGCGCTCGACGCGCCCGAGCTGCTGGAGCAGACCAACGCCTACTTCGGTGACGTGAAGGCCGGCGCGCTGTTCTCCACGCAGGCCAAGAAGATCAAGGCCGCGCAGTACAAGGGTCCGGCCGACGGTCAGATCCAGGAGACGGTGTTCAGCCCGGCACTGCAGTCCGTCGAGCAGGGCAAGAACTCGGAAGAAGCCTGGAAGGCCGCCGTCGAAGGCGCCCAGAAGGCGGCCAAGTGACCGCCGTTCTCTCCAAGGTCGACCGCGGGCGGGATGAGCAGTCCCGCCCGCGGCCTCCGCGGCGGTACCGGGTGTCCGCAGTGGACACCAAGGTGTCGCCGTACCTGTTCGTCGCGCCGTTCTTCGTGCTGTTCGGCGCGATCGGGTTGTTCCCGTTGCTGTACACGGCGTACGTCTCCCTGTTCGACTGGGAGGTCGGTGCCGACGAGCCGGCGTTCATCGGCCTGGAGAACTACCGGACGTTGTTCGAGGACGACCAGTTCTGGAACGCGTTGTTCAACACCTTCAGCATCTTCCTGCTCTCCAGTGCTCCGCAGATCATCGTCGCTGTCGTCATCGCGGCGCTGCTGAACGTGAACCTCCGTGCCCGCACCGGCTGGCGGATGGGCGTGCTGCTGCCCTACGTCGCCAGCCTGGTGGCGTTGACGATCATCTTCGGCAACCTGTTCGGCCCGCAGTACGGTCTGGTGAACGACGTGCTCGGCCTCGTCGGCATCGACCCGATCGACTGGCAGGCCAGCACCTTCGGCAGCCACGTCGCCATCGCGTCGATGGTCAACTGGCGGTGGACCGGCTACAACGCGCTGATCATCCTCGCCGCGATGCAGGCGATCCCGCGTGACGTCTACGAGGCGGCTGTGGTGGACGGCGCGAGCGCGCTGCGGCAGTTCTTCAGCATCACGCTCCCGATGCTGAAGCCCACGCTGATCTTCGTGATCGTCACCTCGACGATCGGCGGTCTGCAGATCTTCACCGAGCCGAAGCTGTTCGAGCCCGCGGGCGGCAGCGGCGGCGGCACGGAGCACCAGTACCAGACCGTCGTGCTCTACCTGTACCAGTCGGCCTTCCAGGGACTCGACCTCGGCTACGCCTCGGCGATCGCCTGGGTGCTGTTCCTCATCGTGATCGGTGTCGCCGGCCTCAACTTCCTCATCACCAGGAGGGCGGTGCGATGACGAACCGCAGACCCGCGTTCTGGGTGTACGGCCTCCTCGGCGCTTTCGTGCTCGGCTCGGCGTTCCCGTTCTACTGGTCGTTCCTGGTCTCCAGCCGCGACAACTCGGTGCTGACCGGGGACTTCACGCTGATCCCCGGCGGGAACTTCTTCAGCAACGCCATGCGGGTGTTCGACACCATCCCGTTCTGGAAGGCGCTGGGCAACAGCTTCGTCGTGTCCGGCACCGTGACGCTGTCGGTGGTGCTGCTCTCGACGCTGGCGGGGTTCGCCTTCGCCAAGCTGAGGTTCCGCGGCCGCGGCGTGCTGTTCCTGTTCGTGGTGGCGACGCTGGCGGTGCCGACCCAGCTCGGCATCATCCCGCTCTACATGGCCATGGCCGAGTTCGGCTGGGCCGGTGAGCTGGAAGCCGTCATCGTGCCGAACCTGGTCACCGCGTTCGGCGTGTTCTGGATGCGGCAGTACCTGATCGACGCCATTCCCGACGAACTGGTCGAGGCGGCGCGCATGGACGGCTGCAGCCTGTGGCGGACGTTCTGGCACGTCGCGCTGCCCGCCGCCCGGCCGGCGGCCGCGATGCTGGGCGTCTTCACGTTCATGCAGTCCTGGAACGACTTCCTGTGGCCGCTGGTCGTCCTCAACGCCGACAACCCGACCCTCCAGGTGGCGCTGGAGAAGCTGCAAAGCGGCTACTACGTCGACTACTCGCTCGTCCTCGCCGGAACCACGCTCGCGACGATTCCGGTGCTCATCATCTTCCTCGTGCTCGGGCGGCAGATCGTCGCCGGTGTGATGCAGGGCGCCGTCAAGGGGTGAAAATGGAGAACATTGTTTTCCCGCAGGGTTTTCTGTGGGGATCCGCGACCGCGGCCTTCCAGGTGGAGGGTGCTACCGGCGTGGACGGCCGCACCGACTCCATCTGGGACGAGTTCTGCCGGCAGCCGGGTAAAGTGGTCGGCGGGGACTGCGGAGAACCCGCCGCCGACCACTACCGGCGCTTCGAGCAGGACGTCGCCATGATGGCCGACCTCGGGCTCAAGGCCTACCGCTTCTCGATCGCCTGGCCGCGCGTGCGGCCGGACGGCGGGAAGGTCAACCAAGCCGGACTCGACTTCTACAAGCGGCTGATCGACACGTTGCGGCAGCACGACATCGTGCCGTGGCCGACGCTGTACCACTGGGACCTGCCGCAGGCGCTCGAGGAGACGGGCGGCTGGGCGAACCGCGACACCGCGTTCCGCTTCGCCGACTACGCCGCCGCGACCGTCGAGGCGCTCGGCGACCGCGTCGACACCTGGACCACGTTGAACGAGCCGTGGTGCTCGGCGTTCCTCGGCTACGCGGCGGGGGTTCACGCTCCTGGCCGCACGGAGCCGGCCGCCGCGGTCGCCGCGGTGCACCACCTGCTGCTCGGTCACGGGCTCGCGGCCGACACGATCCGCGCCGCCTCACCGGACGCCAAGATCGGCATCACGCTCAACATGTACCCGATCATCCCGGTCGACCCGCGCGATCCGGCGGACCTCGACGTGGCGCGCAGGCTCGACGGCCTGCAGCAGCGGATCTTCCTGGACCCGTTGCTGCGCGGCGAGTACCCCGCCGACATCGTGGCGGACCTGGAGCCGTTCGGGTTCAGCGAGCACGTGCACGACGGCGACCTCGGCGTGATCTCCGGGCCGATGGACATGCTGGGCGTCAACTACTACACCGAGCACTACGTCAGCTCGTCGGCCAACGGCAGCGAACCCGGCCCGTCGCCGTGGGTCGGTGTGCAGCAGGCGTCGTTCCCCCGCAGGGACGCGCCGACGACCGACATGGGCTGGGAGGTCCGGCCGGACGGGCTCACCGCGGTGCTGCTGCGGCTGCACCACGACTACCCGCGGCTTCCGTTGTACATCACGGAGAACGGCGCCGCGTTCCGCGACGACTTCTCCGGCAACGGTGCGATCGACGACGTGGACCGCACCGGCTTCATCGCCTCCCACCTGCGCGCCGCGCACACGGCGATCATGGCGGGAGTCGACCTGCGCGGCTACTTCTGCTGGTCGCTGCTGGACAACTTCGAGTGGGCAGAGGGGTACGCGAAGCGGTTCGGCATCGTCCACGTGGACTACGACACGCAGATCCGCACTCCGAAGATGAGTGCGAGGTGGTACAGCCGGGTGGCGCGTGACAACGCGCTGGTCTCCGTGTCATGACGGAAGGCAGGAGTCGACGCCCCGGCCCGCGCATCGAGGAGGTCGCGCGCGTGGCCGGGGTGTCGAAGTCGACCGTCTCCCGGGTGATCAACGGCGAGAAGTACGTGAGCGAGCGGTCCCGCCAGGCGGTGCACCGCGCGATCGCGCTGCTCGGGTACAGCCCGAACCACGCCGCGCGCACCCTGGCGGGCAGCAAGGCGAACGCGATCGCGCTGGTGATCTCGGAGCAGGGCAGCAGGGTCCTCGCGGACCCGTTCTTCGCCGGGATCCTGCGCGGGGTGCACGCCGAGCTCGCCGGACGGCACGTCCAGCTCCTGCTGATGATGAACCAGCCGCTCGACGGCGAGAACCAGGTCGCCTACCTCACCGGCGGCCACGTCGACGGCGCGCTGGTGGTGAGCCTGCACGGCGAGGACCCGCTGCCGAGGACGTTGCACGAGACGGGGCTGCCCATCGTGGTGGGCGGCCGCCCTCTCGCGGGCGGCGCCGTCCCGTTCGTCGACTCGGACAACTTCAACGGCTCGCTCGGGGCCGTGCGCTTCCTCATCTCGCTGGGCCGCGAGAACATCGCCACGATCGCGGGCCCGCGCGACATGGCGGTGGGCATGGACCGCCTCAGCGGCTGGCGGTGCGGGCTCGCCGAACACGGCATGGCCGTGGAGCTGGTGGTGCACAGCGACTTCACGCCGGAGAGCGGCGCGCTCGCCATGGAGGAGCTGCTGCGCAGGGCCCCCGACCTCGACGCGGTCTTCGTGGCCGCGGACATCATGGCGGTGGGCGCGTTGCGCGTGCTGCAGGCCAAGGGCTACCGGATCCCCGACGACGTGGCGGTGGTGGGGTTCGACGACTCCGTGCTCGCGTCGACCGCGACCCCGCCGCTCACCACCGTCCGGCAGGACGTCGAGCAGCTCGGGCGCACCATGACGTGGCGCCTGCTCGCCGAGCTCGGCGGTGAGGAGAAGCTGCCGCAGTCGATGCTGCTGCCCACCTCGCTGGTGCGCCGCGCGAGCGCATGATCTGCGCGTGAACGCGTTCGCGGCGGGTGAGCAGATGTGGCGGGCCGGGCTGGGCGCGCTGAAGCAGGTCGTGCGCCACGAGCCGGTCTC
>JASLAV010000724.1 GCA_030146905.1 Lentzea sp.
CCTGGGCGTGGCTTCCTGCGGAAACGATCGAACAGCCCCATCGAGCACCTCCTGTGCTTCCCTCCACCCTGGTGCCAGGTAAGGGTGTTATGAGTAGGTGAATGATCAGGATCGGGCATGGTGTCCCATGCCGGATCACCACGCTCCGGCAACTAGTGACAAGATGGCCGAGTACCTCGCGCGCACCCGCGCGTAGTAAGTAATCCCGAGGAGATCCGAAGTGACTTCGCCGGAACTGGAGTCGGCCACCAACGCCGATCTCGTCATCCTCGGCGGTGGTTCGGGTGGCTACGCCTGCGCGTTCCGCGCGGCCGAGCTCGGCCTGTCCGTCGTACTGGTCGAGAAGGACAAGCTGGGTGGCACCTGCCTGCACCGCGGCTGCATCCCGACCAAGGCGCTGCTGCACGCCGCGGAGGTCGCGGACAACGCCCGCGAAGGCGACCAGTTCGGCGTGAAGAGCTCGCTCGAGGGCATCGACATCGCCGGTGTGAACTCGTACAAGGACGGCGTGATCTCGCGCCTGTACAAGGGCCTGCAGGGGCTCGCGAAGGCCAACAAGGTCACCCTGGTCGAGGGCGCCGGCACGTTCGTCGGCCCGAACACCGTTGTCGTGAACGGCCAGCGCTACACCGGCAAGAACGTGGTGCTCGCGACCGGTTCCTACGCCCGCAGCCTGCCCGGTCTGGAGATCGGCGGCCGCGTCATCACCAGCGACCAGGCGCTCAACCTGGACTTCATCCCGGAGAAGGTCGTCGTGCTGGGCGGCGGTGTCATCGGCGTGGAGTTCGCGAGCGTGTGGCGCTCGTTCGGCGCCGACGTGACCATCGTCGAGGCGCTGCCCCGCCTGGTGCCCGCCGAGGACGAGTACGCCTCGAAGCAGCTCGAGCGCGCGTTCCGCAAGCGCGGCATCAAGTTCAAGACCGGTGTGAAGTTCACCGGCGCCACCCGGACCGACTCGGGCGTGTCCGTCACGCTGGAGAACGGCGACGTCCTCGACGCCGACCTGCTGCTCGTCGCGGTCGGCCGCGGCCCCAACAGCGCGGGCCACGGCTACGAGGAGGCCGGCGTCACGATCGACCGCGGGTTCGTCGTCACCGACGAGCGCCTGCGCACGAACCTGCCCAACGTCTACGCCGTCGGCGACATCGTGCCTGGCCCGCAGCTCGCGCACCGCGGTTTCCAGCAGGGCATCTTCGTGGCCGAGGAGATCGCGGGCCAGAACCCGAAGGTGATCGACGAGGCGGGCATCCCGCGGGTGACCTACTGCAAGCCCGAGGTCGCCTCCGTCGGTCTCACCGAGGCCGCCGCGAAGGAGAAGTACGGTTCGGCCGAGACGTTCGTCTACGACCTCGCCGGCAACGGCAAGAGCCAGATCCTCAAGACCGCCGGTGGCGTGAAGCTCGTCAAGGCACCCGACGGCCCCGTCGTCGGCGTGACCATGGTCGGCGAGCGCGTCGGCGAGCTGATCGGTGAGGCGCAGCTGATCTACAGCTGGGAGGCTCACCCGGAGGACGTGGCTCCGCTGATCCACGCCCACCCGACCCAGACTGAAGCCCTCGGCGAGGCCTTCCTCGCCCTGGCCGGCAAGCCGCTGCACGTGCACGGCTGACCGTTTCCCATCCAAGTCAGCCACACGAGAGCACGAGGAGTCAGCGAACAATGGCCTTCTCCGTCCAGATGCCCGCACTCGGTGAGAGTGTCACCGAGGGCACGGTCACCCGGTGGTTGAAGCAGGAAGGCGACCGGGTGGAGGTGGACGAGCCGTTGCTCGAGGTGTCCACCGACAAGGTCGACACCGAGATCCCCTCCCCCGCGGCGGGCGTCCTGCAGAAGATCGTCGCCCAGGAGGACGACACCGTCGAGGTCGGCGGCGAGCTCGCGGTCATCGGCGACGGTGACGGCGGTTCCTCCGGCTCGGCACCGGCACCGGCCCAGGAGTCCGCTCCCGAGGAGTCCGAGCCGGAGCCGCAGCAGACGCAGCCTTCCGCTCAGCCGTCCGAGGCCGCGCAGGAAGCCGCGCCGCCCGCCCAGTCCGGTGGCTCCGCGGAGGGCACCGACGTCACGATGCCCGCGCTCGGCGAGTCCGTCACCGAGGGCACCGTCACCCGCTGGCTGAAGCAGGTCGGCGACAGCGTCGAGGTCGACGAGCCGCTGCTCGAGGTCTCGACCGACAAGGTCGACACCGAGATCCCGTCGCCGGTCGCGGGCACGCTGCTCGAGATCACCGCCGGTGAGGACGAGACCGTCGAGGTCGGCGGCAAGCTCGCCGTCGTCGGGTCGGGCAGCCCCGCGCAGTCCGCTCCGGCGCAGGAGAGCAAGCCCGAGCCGGAGGCGAAGCCCGAGCCGCAGCAGTCCGCTCCGGCGCCGGCCCCGCAGCAGCAGGCTCCCGCCCCGCAGGCCGCACCGGCCCCGGCGCAGCAGTCCGCTCCCGCCCAGCAGCAGGCTCCGGCCGCGTCTTCCTCCGACGACGCGAACGGCGCGCCGTACGTCACGCCGCTCGTGCGCAAGCTCGCGTCGGAGAACGGCATCGACCTGGGCTCGCTCAAGGGCACCGGCGTCGGCGGCCGCATCCGCAAGCAGGACGTGCTGGCCGCCGTCGAGGCCAAGAAGGCCCCGGCTCCGGCTCCCGCCGCTGCTCCGGCCGCGTCCGCACCCGCCGCCCGCACCGCCACGCCGGCCGCCGCCGACAACTCCGGCAAGCGCGGCACCGTGCAGAAGCTCCCGCGCCTGCGTCAGATCGTCGCGCAGCGCACCCGCGAGTCGCTGCAGATGTCGGCCCAGCTCACCCAGGTGTTCGAGGTCGACGTCACCAAGATCGCCCGCCTGCGCAACCAGGCGAAGAAGGCGTTCGAGGCGCGTGAGGGCGCGAAGCTCACGTTCCTGCCGTTCTTCGCCAAGGCCACCATCGAGGCCCTCAAGGCCCACCCGGTGCTCAACGCGTCGATCGACGAGGAGCGCAAGGAGGTCACCTACCACGGTGCCGAGCACCTCGGTCTGGCGATCGACACGGAGCGCGGCCTGCTCAACGCCGTGATCCACAACG
>JASLAV010000730.1 GCA_030146905.1 Lentzea sp.
ATGTCTTTTCGAGCGGTACACGATCGGAGGACGGACGGGCACTCGTCTAGGTAGTTCTTCGGTGGTGCCACGGACGACTCCCTTCAGGCCCTATCGGACCATGTCTGGAAAGCCGCCGGGCTACCGGGGGAAGCTCAACCCGATACCACCCGATGGACCGGGTCGCCTGACCACACTCATCGACCCTGTCCGTCAAAACGGGGCAACCCCAGTTCGACCGCAATACGGGCCGTGTGGTCAACCCTAACCTGTCCATCTACCTTACTTCCCGTGAACGCGGATGCCCGCTCAACGTGGAGACGACGTTCGTGGAAAAGCCGCATCCCGCCAGCGCGTCGATGGGAGCGCGAGGCTTCGGAGAGACCCGATCAAGGGTGTGGGCGCCGCCATTGGCAACGCGATCTACCACGCCACCGGCAGACGTGTCCGCGACTTGCCCATCACCCAGGACAAGCTGCTCTGACGTGGCCAGAGGGTGAGAGCCCGAAATGCACTTTCGCCCTCGGCTACCAGTAAATGGCGATGATCTCCGCGTCGATCAGGTTCTCCGCAACGCGTTCCTGAGGCGGGGAAAGGGCATTGCTCGCCGAGTTCACCGGCGTTCCGTCGATCTGAAGCCCGATCCGGTAACACGCCGTCTGGCGGAGGTGCGCGTGCACCTCTGCGGACAAGGGCTTATCGGCCAGCTTCTCCACGTACTCCCTGATCGGTTTGAAGGCACTTGACGCACTGCCGGCGGATCGGAACGCGTGCTGGTTCTCGGCGGCGAGGACCGACAGGGCGATCGCGTCGTCGGAACTGGAGGAGACGGCAAGCGCCTCGGCGATGAGCTCTCCATAGGTGGTCAGCGCCGCTGTGCGGAGTTCGTCCGTGCTGGAGCCGGTGCTGGAGGTACCGGAGAAGGCGCCGACCGCCACCGAGCCGAACTCGGCGATCTTCTGGCTCAGGCTGGGGTCGATCCGCTTCAGCGAGTCTCCCAGTTTCAGCGGGTTCCACGTGGCGCTGATCCCTTGTTCGTTCAAGCGACAGAGCACGCGATACCGGGACTGGGTGAACAGGATCCGCCGGATGTCCTTCCAGTACAGATCCCGTTGGGTGTCACCGACGAGGTAGATCGGCTGAGCGAGGTAGCCCGAGCCGACTTCGAGGTCGTCGTGGACGCTCCGGTGGACGATCTTGAGGCCGTGCTCGGTGTGCACGCCGACGTAGTCGACGACGCGGCACTTCAGCGGGATGAGGTTGACCATCATCTTCTCGATCAGGTTGTTGATCGAGATGAGGCCGTCCAGCACCTCGGCTGATCCGAACTGGGCTCGCAGCTCGTCGTTCTCGTCGGCGAGCTCCTTCAGCGTGGCGAGGATGTTGCTGAGCTGGAAGATCGCGTCCGTGTCCAGTTCGACCTCGATCTCGGCGAGCTGGCCGCGGTCAAGGTCGGTGGCGGGTGCGATCCAGTACTTCTCGGCTGGGTCGAGCTCATGCGCGAGGATGCGCTTCGCGTCGTTGCGGGACGGCCGGCTGGTGGTGGGGAGGTTGGCGCGCAACGACATGTCGTTCTTCTCGAGGTCCCACAGACGTTTGACCAACGCCTGGACGGTGGCCTTGCTGACCACCTGCGCGTTGGAACTGCGAGACGACTCGAAGCGCGAGCCGAGACGGGCTTTGAACGGTGAGAAGCCCGCCTCGACCTGTCCGTTCACCTCGCCCTTGTATGCGGAACCGTTGTTGTCGGTGAACTCGTGAGGGATCGCGCCGTCCCGTGAAGACAGCAGGCTGGTGACACTGACCTCGTCGAGGTAGATGAACTCGCGCAGCTCGTTCTTCACCTGCTGCGTCTGTGCGTCGGCTTTCGCCTCGCCTCGCCGCTTCGTCGTCATGTTGCGGTGTCCACCTTCGGGGTAGTTGCCGGTCGGCTGGAGGCGATCAGGTTGCGGCGCTTGGCGGCCTGCTCGAACCCGGCGAGGTAGTCCTCGGTGGTGATCGCCTTACGGCAGTCCTTGACGGCGAATAGGGCAGCATCGCTCCAGATGGCCGTGAGCTCGGCCGGTGACCAGCCTGATGTCCGGTCCGCCATCGCGCCGTGCGGAAGATCGCCGGATGTGGCGAGCTTGCGCGCACTCGTCACGAGGATGGCCTCGCGGTCGTCTCTGGATGGGTTCGGGAAGTGGATCTCCCAGTCGAACCGTCCTGGTCGGCGGAGCGCTACATCGATGTCCTGAGGACGATTCGTCGTCGCGATCACGATGACGTTGTCGGTCGTGTCGAAACCGTCCATCAAGGTCAGGAACTGGCCGACGAGGCGACGTGACGATTCGTGCGACTCGTCGCCGCGTTGTGGTGCGACGCTGTCGATCTCATCGAAGAAGATGATCGCCCGCGGTTGTGAGCGAGCGTCTTCGAAGATCGACCTGATCACGTCCTCGCTCTCGCCGACGTACTTGCTGATGATCTCCGGGCCGCTGATCTTGTAGAACACCGCGTCGGCCTGCTGGGCGATGATCCGCCCCAGCAGCGTCTTGCCCGTGCCGGAGGGGCCTGTGAACAGGACTCCCTTGATGGCGCGAGCGCCGATCATCTGCAACTCGTCGTGATAGTGCAGTGGCAGTTCGATCAGGTCCTTGACTCGGTCCTTGACCTCCTCGTACCCGCCGAAGTCGTCGTAGGTGAACGATCCGTCAGGGGTTTCACGGAGCTTGTCGACGTCGAACGCGTCACCGAGGAAGATCTCGTGCTGCCGGATGGGCTTGTCGGCGAGCAGGCGCGTGATGCCCAGCCGGTCGGTGCCCTCGACCGTGTTCCCCATGACGACCTTGAAATCGGTCGGCAGAGGAACGGTCCTGAGGATGCCGTTGATGTTGACGATCGCCTCGTCCGTCAGCACGGATCGAACGATCCCGATCCAGTGAGCCTCCGGCCACAGTGCTTGTGGTGCGCGATCGACGTAGTCGAGGTCCGGGGTGACGAGAACGACGTCGCCCACTGCCAGTGGGTCTTCATCGCTTTCGGACTCCTGCAGGGTGAACAGGTACCCGTTGGCCAGTTCGAGATAGACGAGGAGTTGGTCGTCAACGTGCTTCACCCGCGCGACCGCACGGCGAAGATCGTTCTGCAAAGCTCGAGAACCTTCCGTTTTGAGCAACGGGGACTGCGTGATATTGACTGTCAGCGGGAGGCGTCGAGTTCGGAGTCCGGCTTTAGCCTTCGCCGGCGGACCGGTGTTCGCGACCGGCTTGCACTGTTCTCCGTCTCCCTGGGGACGTGTCGCACGTAAACAGTACCACGAGAAGTCGGTGGAACGCTGTTTCGAACTTGGGTGCAGACCCTCAAGTGGAGAGGATGACCGGGGCGACGTCCAGTACGTCTCCGGCCGGGACGACCGTGTTGCGACAATCGTGCCCGTATTGGTGGTACCAGCCACGCTCCGTGCCTCGTAGAGAGGAATGGATGTACCAGAAGGCTGTGTGGAGGGCGTGCACTGTCGTGCTGGTGGTGCGGAATTTGACTATGTACGGCCTGGCCGCGTTGTCGAATTCCTGCTGTAGGTCGAAATCGCAAGTCCATGCGATGTCCCGTACGATCTCCGGAGTGGCAAGGTAGTCGTGGTTTTCCTTGATTCGAGCGATGTGGTGATCGCGTACCAGGAAGGCGTATGGCCCTCCGTGGAAGGACAAGTCCTTGGTCTTCAAACGGTACATGTAGCCGCCGTGCCCTCCTTCTCCGCTTTCCACCGCGGCACGGTGGTCGCGCCAAGCGTCCAAGGTGATCCTGTCGGAGATCAGGCTGTAGAGGTCATCCCAGATCCGGTCCATCACGTGGCCGAGAGGAAGGACGCCGTCGCGACGGAAGCTCGACGGGTCCAAGGTGCGAGTGCCGTGGAAGAAGCAGGTGCCGTCGAACCGAAAGTCCTCGTCGGTCAGATCGAGGAGTTCGAATACCTGCCTTCGCGCTGCGGCCTCGACCTCATCGGTTACCGTTCGCCAGTCGACTGCAACCGATGCGATGGCATCGGCCACAGCAGCCTCCGAGCGATTGCTGGCGACGGCGAGGGAGTGCACTGCGGCGTCCAGGTCGTGGCAGTCGAGGAGGATCGGTCCGCGTGCGGTGGCTCTCCGGCTGGGCGGCATCGGGTAACCCTACGTCAACGAACTGCCTGGTCTGGGGGTGTATCTCGTCGGATCGCCAACCGCTTGGCTTAGGTCGATGGTCCCCGATGGAGAGTCGGGATCTTGGACTGGAAGGTGTGGTCAGTCGGGTAGGCCGCGGCGGTGGCGTTCGGCTTCGTCGTCTTCGTCTCGGGCCAGGTACTCATAGGTGCGGGCGATGTTGCGCAGCACTCTGCTGGTTCTGGGGCCGTTGTCGGGTCTGCCGGCTTCCTGGTGGTAGGTGGTGGCGAGTCGGCGTTCGAGGATGCCGCCATCGGTCATACCGCGCATCGTGACACCCTGCTTGTTGATGATCCCGGAGTGGAAAGCGTCGTCGACGCGGTCGCTGTCGAGGTCTTCCAGGATGGTGCGGACCGCTCGGGGTGGGAACAGGCCGTCAGGATCGGCTGGAGCGCGGGCGAGGATGCGGCCGATCTCCCGGTCACCCTGGTCGAGCAGAGCAGCGGTGTCCAGTCGTTGACGCGCTTCGCGTATCCAGGTACGTAGGCGTTCGACGTCGACGCTGCCGTCCGTGCCGACCCCTGGGCAGCGGCGCCAGGAGTCGAGGATTGCGTAAGCGCGTTCTGCGATCACTCTGCGGAACTCGGCTTCGTCGCTGGTGCTGGTGTCGTCGTCGAGTGATTGGTAGCGGTACTGGACGACCTCGGTGAAGAAGGCCGGGTCTTCGGCCATGGCGGTGTGGGTGGTGGGGGTGTCGGGTTCGAAGCCCAGTGCGGGAAGCAGTAGCCACTCCAGACGCGCAACACGTCGAAGCCCGATCACGGTGACGTGGGACGCCAGCAGGCCGAACAGTGCCCGGTAGTGGTGCTCATCCAACCGTGAGGAGGGCGGCTCGGGCGTCGTGCTGGTCGGCAGCCCTTCCATCGCTGTGGCGGTGAGTTCGGCCGCTTCGGGGGTGTCGCTGTCTTCGGCACGCATGGCGATCAGCTTGAGTGCTGCTCTATGTCGGCCGACGCTGAGGAACCCGCGTGCCGCCTCCAGGGTGTGGGAGTCGATCAGGGCTACCTCGTCGCAGGACAGGGTGGTCCAGTAGTGCTCGGCGACCTCGGCCGGCAGACGGCGCAGTGTGTGCGCTGCGTCGACGGAGTCGCCGCCTGCCTGGAGAACTATGGCTTGCATCGCCGGGGATCCGGCTGCGGCCAGAAGGTCGTCACGCAGTGGACTGCCGTCGCGCAGCAGCCGCATCCGCAGGTAGGTCATGGCGACCTCTCGCTGCGCAGCGGAGCAGTTCACCCAGTCGAGCATGACAGCGTCCGCTTCGGCGGTGTGGTCGGCGAGCGCGGAACCCACGAGGTGGGGGTACTCGGTCAGAGCGGCCAGCTGGCCCACTGCGTCCAACCCGCCTTCGGTCATGACCGCGGCGAGTGCGTCGGCGCGCAGTTGCCGCATGGCCTGTCCGTACGCGGCCAGGTCGTCTCGCTGACCGGGTGTAGCCAGGTGCAGCCATGTCGTGCTGAACAGCGAAGCGGCTTGCATGAGAGCGGTACGTGGCCGCAGGGCGGACGCGGCTTGGTCGATCACCTGGAGCTGGTCTTCGGGAAGGGCCCACCGGGCATCGGGGAGCTCGCGGTGTCGAGCGGCTGTCGTCCGGAGGGCTTCGGACAGGCGGGCGCGGGCGGATTCGTCGCTGAGGGTTGAGCCGAGGTGGATGAAGCGCTGCGCAAGCCGCTGTCGGTGCTCGGGAGTGAGACGGTCGATCTTGTCGGCGATGAGCAGGTACGGGTCCGGGTCGTCGTCGAGGTCGCCGAGGAGGAGG
>JASLAV010000912.1 GCA_030146905.1 Lentzea sp.
GACCGGGATCCAGTGCCGGTCGGCGGCGTCGAGCGCCAGGTTCGCGGTCATGATCGCGCGGCGCATGAGGCTGGTGTGCAGGATCTCCGGCAGGACGCCGGCGTCGCGCAGCAGCTGACCGGCGCGGCGGGCCTCCTTCTCGCCCTTCTCCGACAGGGGAACGTCCACCCAGCCGGTGAACAGGTTCTCCGCGTTCCACGTGCTCTCGCCGTGGCGGAGCAGCACCAAGGTTCCGACAGACATGGCGGCTAGCCTGCCATGCCGACCGCCACTCCGTACCCCGGCAGGTCGCCGTGATCCACGCCATGTCGCTCGCCGGTGCGGACGGTTCCGACGGGAACGCCCCCGGCGGTGATCTCGCCGGGGCGTTCGTCGTTCGCTCGCTCAGGCCTGCTCGCGGGCCCTGAGGTCCTTGCGCAGGATCTTGCCGGCCGCCGACTTCGGGATCGCCTCGATGAACTCGACGACGCGGACCTTCTTGTGCGGGGCCACGTTCGCCGCCACGAACGCCATCACGGCGCCGGCGTCGACGGACGAGCCCGGCTGCCGCACGACGAAGGCCTTCGGGACCTCCTCGCCGTCCGCGTCGCGCACGCCGATGACCGCGGCGTCCGCGATCTCGTCGTGGGTGAGCAGCACGGCCTCCAGCTCGGCCGGCGGGACCTGGTAGCCCTTGTACTTGATCAGTTCCTTGACCCTGTCGACGATCGAGACGATGCCGCCCTCGTCGATCACCGCCACGTCACCGGTGTGCAGCCAGCCCTCGTCGTCGAGGGTCGCGGCGGTGGCCTCCGGGTTGTTCAGGTAGCCCTTCATGACGTTCGGGCCCCTGCACCACAGCTCGCCGCGCTCGCCCGCGCCCACGTCCTCACCCGTGGCCGGGTCGACCAGGCGGCACTCGAGGTTGGGGATGATCACGCCGACGGTGCCGACCGAGATGTCGTCGCGGCCGTCCGGGATGGCGTGGCTGACCGGCGACATCTCCGTCATGCCGTAGCCTTGGACGACGCGGCAGCCGATGCGCTTGCGCACCGCGGCCGCCAGGTCCTCGTCGAGCGGTGCGGCGCCGGAGAAGAGGGTCTTCAGCGGGGAGAGGTCGTAGTTGTCGACGATCGGGTGCTTGGCCAGCGCGACGGCGACCGGCGGTGCGATGTAGACGCGGTCGGTCTTGTACTCCGCGATGACCCGGAGGAACTCCGGCAGCTCGAACCTCGGCAGCGTCACGACGACACCGCCGATGTACAGGCCGTTGTTCATCAGCACCTGCATGCCGTAGATGTGGAAGAACGGCAGCACGGCGAGGATCCGGGTGTGCTCCCCGACGTCGGCCATGATCGGGTCGCACTGCACGATGTTCGCGACCAGGTTGCGGTGCGTCAGCATCACGCCCTTGGGCAGGGCGGTCGTGCCGGACGAGTACGGCAGCACCGCCACGTCCTCGGCCGCGTTGATCTCGACCTCGGGCACCGGGTGGTCGTTCGCCAGCAGCTCCGGCAGCGACGGGTAGCCCTCCGCGCCGTCGAGCACGACGACGTCGGTGACACCCGCCTTCGCGGCGCCGGGAGCGGCGTTCGGGAGCAGCACGGAGACCGTGAACAGCATCTTCGCGCCCGCATCGTGCAGCTGGTGCGCGACCTCGTCCGGCGTGTAGAGCGCGTTGATCGTGGTCGCGGTGGCGCCGGCGCGCAGGATGCCGTGGAAGACGACCGCGTAGTAGGGCGTGTTCGGGCTGAGGATGCCCACCACGTCGCCCTTGCCGATGCCGCGTGCGGCCAGTGCCGCCGCCATGCGGTCGATGGCACCGACGAGCTGGCCGTAGGTCAGCGTGGCGCCGGACATGCCGTCGATCAGCGCAACCCGGTCCGCGCGGTCGGCGATGTCGCCGAACAGCAGCTGGTGCAGCGACACGTCGGGGATCTCGACGTCGGGGAACGGACTGCGGAAGACCATGCGGCGACCTCATTCACTCGCTGTACACCCAGGCTGTGGGCACATCGTGATTCAGCCCACTGGAGAGGTCAAGGTCAACGTGATCGCTACAGAGACGTTACTCAGCGCGACTAAATACACTCGAATGGAGCAATACAATCACTTGTGATCGCAAGGATGTATCTGGGAAGTTGATACCGCCTCCGCGAGTCGGCTCCCACGCTTGTTCGACGAGCGCGAGGCACGTGCGTGATCCGTCTTCCCCCGTCGGATCGCGCGGCCCGCTTGGGATCCGGAGGCTCCCCCCGTCCACGGATCCACTGCAGCGGGGACCTTTGACGCGGGACGGCTCGATGCGACTCCCCCTCTCTCCCGAGCCGTTCCGCGATCAACAAAGGCACACTCTCAGTAGAAAGTGATCATGCTGCTTCGTTCATCCGGGTGACACGCCTCCGGCGGCGAAGCAGGTAGACCACCACCGCCGCGGGCACTCCGAGCGCCACCGCGAACGGCAGCACCGCGCCGACCGCGATCAGGAACCCGCCCAGCACGGTCAGCAACGCGTCCCAGCCACCGGCCAGCGCGCTGAGGAAGCCCGCCTCCTCCGGCTTCGGCGGGGCGATCGGCACGGTCGCGACCTGCACGGTCAGCGTCGCCATCGCGACCTTGCCCTTCAGCGACTCGCTGCGCCGCTGCATCGACTCCAGCTCGGCCTGCCGCTTGGTCAGCTCGGTCTCGACCTGCGCGATCTCCGCCGTCGTCCCCGCACGCTCGAACAGCACCCGCAGCCGCTCCACGCTCGCCTTCTGCGTCGCGATCCGCGCCTCGACGTCCACGAGCTGGTCGGTGACGTCCTCGCTGCGCACCTCGCTGCGCGTGACCTCACCGACGCTCGGCAGGTCGCGCACGACCCGGTCGAGCTCCGACGACGGCACCCGCACGGTCACGGACCCGGAGCTCTTGGTCGAGTTCTCCTGCCCCGCGAACCCTCCGACGGCCTGCGCCCGGTTCTTGATCTCGCCGATGGCCTTCAGCACGTCGTCGCTGCGCAGGTCGACGGTCGCCGTGCGGACCAGCTGCCGTTCCTGCTCCTGCACCGGCTGCACGGCGGCCTGCCCGGTGCTCTTGCTCTCCTGCTGCGGCGCCTTCTGCGCCACCTGCGGTGCGGCGGCGTCCTTCGCCGACGTCCCGCCACCGCCCACGTTGCCGCCACACCCCGTCGAAACCAGGGCCAGCAACGCGACTCCCACCCACAGCACTGGTCTACGCATGCCCATCGGACGGGACGGGGCGAACCCCTGGTTGCCGCCTAGGCCGAAACGAGTTGCCGCCTACTCCGAAACGAGATGTTGGAACGCCTGCAGGTTCGCGAGCGATTCACCGCGCGAGACCCGCCACGCCCACTCCCGGCGGATCGCGTCGGCGAACCCGATCTCCAGCAGCGGGTTGAAGTCGCCGTCCGCCGCCTCCAGCACCTGCCCGAGCACGCGGTCCAGCTCGTCGGGTGTCACGGCGTGCTTGCCGACCCGCCCGACCAGGTAGATGTCGCCCTCGGCGTCGACCGTGTAGTGCACGCCGTAGAGCCGCGCGTTGCGCCGCAGCAGGAACCGGTAGACGTCCTCGAACGACTGGTCCGGCCGCCGGCACACGAACGCCTCGACCAGCAGCGCGTGGGTCGTCTCGACCAGCCACACGTTGGTCTGCAGCTTCTTGGTGCCCGGCAGCGTCACGAAGAACTTGCCCGGCTCGCGCCGGTCGTAGCTCAGCTCCCGTTCGTCGAGAAAGGCCTTGATGACAGCGTCGACGCTCAAGCGAAAACCTCCCGGCGGAACACGTCTGCCGCCTCCTGGTACCCCGCCAGCAGGGCATCAGTCGTGCGGTCCCACGAGAAGCGTCGCGCATGGCCCACGGCGTTGCTCGCCAGGTGCTCCCGTTGCGGCAGCGCCACCCCGACGATCGCCTCTGCCCACGCGCCCGGCTCGTGGCCGTGCACGAGCACCCCGGAGATGCCGTCGTTGACGGCGACGGGCAGCCCGCCGACCGCGGCCGCGACCACCGGCGTCCCGCAGGCCTGCGCCTCCAGGGCCACCAGCCCGAACGACTCGTTGTGGCTCGGCACCGCCACCAGGTCCGCGGCCCGGTAGACCTCCGCGAGCGACGGCCCCGGCTGTGGCGGCAGGAACCGCACGACGTCCGTGATCCCCAGCTGCGCGGCGAGCTCCTCCAGGGCCTTCGGCCGTTCCGTGCCGCTGCCGGAGGGCCCGCCGACGATCAGCACCACGAGCCGCGACCGCAGTCCCGGATCGCGGACCAGCATCTCCGCGGCGGCGCGGAGCAGCACGTCAGGGGCCTTCAGCGGCTGGATCCTGCCCACGAACGCGAGCACGACCGCGTCCTGGGGGATGCGCAACGACTGCCGGGCGGCGCACTGGTCGCCCGGCGTGAACCTGTCGAGGTCCACCCCCGGCGGCACGACGGCGACCTTGGACGGCTCCGCGTCGTAGAGCTTGATCAGCTCACTGGCCTCGATGTCGGTGTTCGCCACGAGCCGGTCCGACTCGGCGACCACCTGCTCCTCGCCGATCACGCGCATCCTGGGCTCCGGCGCGTCGCCCTGCGCCAGCGCCAGGTTCTTCACCTTGGCCAGCGTGTGGGCGGTGTGCACGAGCGGCACGCCCCA